>JBDSFL010000418.1:0-3698 GCA_039919545.1 Thermoanaerobaculia bacterium
GGTGGTGGCGATGTCGGCATGCCCCAGCATCATCTGCACGGCGCGGAGGTCCGCATCGTGATCCACGAGGTGAGTGGCGAAAGCGTGCCGGAGCACGTGGGGTGAAACCGATTCGGCTGGAAGGCCCGCCTTGCGGGCCGCGGACTTCAGCGCATTGAAGATGGTCTGCCGCGTGATGGCGTGACCCCTCGTTCCCGGGAAGACCCAGGGGCTGGAGGCGGCGCCGCGCGTGCGGGCACGAACGGTGTCCATGTATCGGGAGAGCCAGCGGCTGGACGAGTCGGCGATGGGAACGACCCGTTCCTTGCTTCCCTTCCCCCGCACCAGAATGAATCCGTCTGCCAGGCGGAGGCTGTCGATTGGGAGCTGGGCCAGCTCGGAGACACGCAGACCGCAGGCGTAGAGCAGCTCGAAGAGCGCGCGGTCGCGCAGGCCTCGCGGTGTTTCCACGTCGGGCATCTGCAGCAGCAGGGCGACTTCGTCCTCGCTCAGAGAACGAGGCAGCACCGACCAGCGCCGCGCGTTCTCGAGATCGGACGTAGGGTCGGCCGGGAGGATGCGTTCACCGGCCAGGAACCGGAAGAAACCGCGCAGCGCCGAGGTCTCGCGCGCGATAGTGCGGGGCGAGACGCCTTCGGTCCGGCGGGCCGCCAGGAAGCGGACGACCTCGGTACGATCGACCTGCTTCAGCTCGATCCCTTGCCGGCCCAGGAAGTGGGCGAAGCCTTCGAGGTCGCTCCGGTAGGCTTCGAGGGAGTTCTCGGCGAGCCCCTTTTCGACGGCCAGGTAGTCCAGATAAAGCGGCAGGTACCTCGTTCGGCACTCTCCACCCGTGTCGCTGGCCGCTTCGAGGTTCCCCACCTCCGTATTTTACGCGAGCCGGGCCCTTTGCGTCTTACACCTGCACCGGCTCCGGCTTCACCGCTCCGTCGCCGAGCGCGGCCACGACGGCCAGGATCTCCTGTTCGGAGAGAATGTGATTCGACTCCTTGGCCGCGCGGAAGACGGCCTTGACGCAGTCCGAGGTGGCTTCCACCCCGTGCTCCTCGAGCCAGCACAGCACGTTTGATTCGCCCGACATCGGGCCGACCTCGATGATCTGCCTCAGTCCGAAGATGCCTGCGGGAACGCCGGAGTAGACGCGGTCCGCCAGCCAGTCGTGCCCCTTCTCCCTCGCCTTGATGATGGCGGCTGCATGGACTCCCGTACCCGTGCGGAACGCGTCGCGCCCGATCACCGGATATGAATCGGGAATCGGGACCTGGGTGTATCGGGATACTTTGCGGACGTACTCCGCGAGCATGGAGAGATCGCGGTCGATCCAGCCGAGCAGCTGCAGGTTCACGAGCAGCTGGTCCATCGGCGTGTTGCCCACGCGTTCGCCCACGCCGAGCCCGCAGGCATGAACTCGCTGCGCCCCCGCCTTCAGCGCCCGCACGGAGTTGGGTATCGAGAGGCCGCGGTCCTGATGTCCGTGCCAGTCGATGCGGACGTCGGGGTTCTCCTTCTCGACGATCCCGAGCATGAAGTGAATGAGCGATTCGACCCCTTCCGGGGTGGCGTGGCCCACCGTGTCGCAGACGCAGATGCGCGAGGCCCCGGCCTGGATCGCCGCCCCGTAGAGGGCCTGGAGGTCGGCCGGCCGCGCGCGGGTGGTGTCTTCGGTGACGTAGTTCACCGGCAGGCCGTTCGCAACACCCAGCTTCACGGCATCCTGCGTGAGCTTCACCATCTTGGGCAGATCCCACCCTTCGGTGTACTGCCGGATGGGCGATGAGCCGATGAAGGTGGCGACCTCGATCGACAAACCGACCTTCTGGGAGACCCTGACGATCGGCAGGATGTCGGCCGCGACCGTGCGTGCGGCGCAATACGCCTTGATCGAGAGCCTCTCCTCCACGATCGCACGCGCGAGCCGCTCCACCTGCTTCTCGACGTGGGGCCCTGCGCCGGGAAGACCGATGTCCGCGATGTCGATCTTGAGCGCCGCCATGAGGCGCAGCAGCTCGAGCTTCTGTTCGATGGTGGGTGATACGACGGACGGGGATTGCAGCCCGTCGCGCAACGTCTCGTCGGCCAGCTGGACCGGCGTCCACGCGGGCTCGATCTTCCCGCCCGCCAGATTCCAGTCGTAGATCAGGTCCTCAGGATCCATACCACTTCCTCTTGAGGCCGCCCTTATCCAAGTTCTGCCGGGCGGGCTAAACTCCTATTATGGTCGATTCGCTCGGCATCATCGGTTACGACTCGTTCCACTTCATCGTGTCGGACCTGGCGCGCAGCCGGAGGTTCTACACGGAGAGTCTGGGTTTCGCCGAGGTAGCCCGCGCGTCCGAGACGAAGGTCGCCAAGGGGGGCGAGGAGGCGTGGGTCTTCGGAGCCGGCCAGATCCGCGTACTCGTCTCGAGCCCCACCCGTGCGGACTCGCGCGCCGCACGCTACCTGCGCATCCATCCCGACGGCATCTCCTCTCTCGCCATCCGCGTGAAGGACATCGAGGGGGCGTGGGCGTTCCTCGAGAAGCGCGGCGCCACGTTCCTGTCCGACATCGCCACCGACGAGACCGACACGGGCCGCTTCCGCACCTTCAACATCGCCACGCCTCTGGACGACGTGACCTTCCGGTTCATCCAGCGTGACGGCGCCTACCCGCACTTCGCCCCCGACTTTCAGAGCATCGGGAACGGCAAGTCTCCGGCGAGCCCCGAGGGTTTCGCCACGATCGACCACGTCACCTCGAATGCCTACACGATGCTGCCCGTCGTGAACTGGTACCGCGACGTGCTCGGCTTCACGCATTACTGGGACGTGGAGTTTCACACCGCGGATTCGGGCGGCGGCCAGAAGAAGCTCACGGGCTCGGGGCTCCGCTCCATCGTCATGTCGGATCCCGAGAGCGGAATGAAGTTCGCCACGAACGAGCCGATGAAGCCTTTCTGGCGCGAGAGCCAGATCAACCGCTTCTGCGAAGATCATCACGGCGCGGGAGTGCAGCACATCGCCTTCCTCGTGAAGGAGATCATCCCGGCGGTCGAGAATCTCCGGCAGCGCGGCATCCAGTTCCTCTCCGCGCCCGGCGCCTACTACGACCGGCTGCCGGCACGCCTCGCCGAGAACCGCATCGAGCGGCTGAACGAACCGCTCGACGCGCTGCGCCGGAATCACATCCTGGTCGACGGCAGCGACAACAAATACATGCTGCAGATCTTCATGCGCGAGGCCACCGCCATCTACGGCGATCAGAAAGCGGGCCCGTTCTTCTACGAGATCATCCAGCGCGAAGGGGACCGCGGGTTCGGCTACGGAAATTTCCGCGCGCTCTTCGAGTCGATCGAGGCGGCCCAGAAAACGGAATCGCTCGAAGTGGTCGGGTAGCCTCCAGGCACCGTCATGATCGACCGCATGCAGCTCGGCGAGGTGCCGAGCAAGCCGCACACGGTGTTTCGCGGGCCCGACGGCAAGCTTCGCTTCGAGGAATGCTTCACGAGAAGAGGCTTCGACGGGGAGTTCTCGATCCTGTATCACGAAGGACCGCCCATGACGGACCAGGCCTTCTCGCCCTCCGGTCCCGCGTGCTGGAACCGTCAGATCGCGATCCCGGCCCCGCAGACGCAGCTGAAGCGGCGGCTCATCCTCGGCGACCGCTCTCCCGACGGCTTCACGCCCATCCTCTTCAGCGGTGACCTCGTCGTCTCGCT
>JBDSFL010000462.1:0-3059 GCA_039919545.1 Thermoanaerobaculia bacterium
GCGCCTTGATCTCGCTCCGCAAGACCCACCCGCGCGGCCCACGCCGTTTGACACCAGCCTCCTAGACGGCCAGCGAACGGAGGATCTGTTCGGTCTCGGCGAGCAAGGGCTCGATGCGGGCGGGGTCCTCGTGCTCGGCGTAGATCCGGATGATGGGCTCGGTGCCGGAGAGGCGATGCAGCAGCCAGCCCCGCTCGCCGAAGTGGAGCTTGAAGCCGTCGAGATCGGAGGTGCCCGTGACGGCCTCTCCCGCGCGATGCGTGGGCGGTGCGCTCTGGAGGTTCTCGAGGAACTGGCGCAGCACGGGCATCGGCAAGCGGAGGTCCCGCCGCCCGTAAGAGAACGCCCCGTAGGTTTCGTCCTGATCCTCGAGGAGCTGATCGAAGCTCTTGCCGGACAGGGCAATCGCCTCGAGCACGAGGAGCGCCGAGAGCACGCCATCCCGTTCGGGAAGGAAGAACGAGACGCCCAGGCCGCCGGATTCCTCGCCGCCGATCCCGACCTCTCCCGAAAGCATCTTCTCGGCGATGTACTTGAAGCCGATCGGGGTGATGAAGAGGGGCACTCCGAGCCGGGCCGCCACGCGATCGAGCAGCAGCGAGGTGGAAAACGTTTTCGCGATGCCGCCCTGAATGCGTCCGCGTCCGGCGAGGCTCTCGGCCAGGAGGGCCAGGATGCGGTGAGGCGTGATGAATCGGCCGTCCGGCGCCAGCACACCGAGCCGGTCGCCATCGCCATCGCTGGCCAGGGCCACGTCGAAGCGGGTCTGGCGGAGGGCGGTCCGGGAGGCCGCCAGGTGCTCGGCAATGGGCTCCGGATGCACGCCGCCGAAGGTGGGATTGCGCTCTCCACGCAGCGTGGTGACCCTCGTCGCGTGGCCTGTTCCGACGATCTGCTCGAGCAGCGTCCAGGACGCCCCGTGCATGGCGTCGAAGAGCACATTGAGCCCCGCGCGCCGGATCGCATCGAGGTCGACCGCCGCGGCGATGGCGTCGCGATAGGCGGTTCGAAGATCCGAGACGACGACCCCTCCGCCGGAACGGTCGGGCAGCGGCTGATCGACCGAGCGGGCGATGGCGTCGTAGGTGGCGGGCGTGGCGCTGCCGCCGAAGAAGGATTTGTATTTCACGCCGTTCCACTCGGCGGGGTTGTGCGAGGCGGTGATGGACAGCGCACCGCGCAGACCTCGGGTCTTCACGTGCCACGAGGCGCACGGTGTGGGGACCGGGGCGTCCGTGACGAGCACGCGGAAACCCTTGGCGGCGAGCCGTGCGGCGTTCTCGGCGGCGAGCTCGGGCGAGAGGAACCGGGTGTCGTGCACGAGCACCAGCGTCCAGGGATCGCCGGGGTCCGTGTTCAAGGGGTCGATGGTCCACGCTGCCATCGCATCGACCACTCGCGCGGTGGACTCGAACGTGAGGTCCCGTCCGATGCGGCCACGCCAGCCGTCAGTTCCGAAAAGGATGGGGGGAAGCGTCACAGCGAGCGCATTCTCGGGGAGCGACCTCGCTCGAGCAAGTCCGCAAAACGCCGAGTGCCGTTAAACTAAGCGACTGTGTCGGTCAACGTCCCCAACGCGCTCACCCTCCTGCGCATCTTTCTCGTCCCTCTCCTCGTCGTCGTTCTCCTCACGAGGATGCCCGCCAAGGAATACGTCGCGCTCGTTCTTTTTCTCCTGGCCGCGCTGACGGACTGGCTGGACGGGTACTGGGCGCGCAAGTACAAGAAGGTGACGACTCTCGGGATCCTGCTCGACCCGATCGCCGACAAGCTCCTCGTCTCGGCGGCCCTGATCTCGCTCGTCGACCTCCAGGAAGCGGATGCGTGGGCCGTGTGCATCATCATCGGGCGCGAGTTCGCCGTATCCGGGCTGCGGTCCATCGCGTCGAGCCGCGGCATCACCATCGCGGCGTCCGCGCTCGGAAAGTGGAAGATGGGAGCGCAGGTCGTGGGCATCTCGCTCATGATCCTGGGCGCGCGACTTGACGACATCGGTCTGTGGAGGCGCACCGGCCGCGCCGCTCTCTACGTGATGACCGTGATGGCTTTGATCTCGGGCGTGGACTACTTCCGCCGCTATCTGAAGCCCGTCCTCGAGGGGGCCGATTCAGACGAGGTCGAGCCGCAGCCGATCGTGTTCCCGAGCGGATCGGGTTCCACCGCGCCGCCGCCGCAGGCCTGAGAACCTGAACCGCTCGTTCAGGTGAGCGGGACGCGGCGCCAGACGCCGCGGCCGATGGGCTTCTTCTTCGCCTCGAACTTGAGCTCGTAGTCGGTGCCTGCCGTCCACGCGAGGATCTCGTCCGCGGGCAGCAGCCGGAACGACGCTTCGGCCTCCAGCACCAGCCGCATCGATTCGAAGTACTCCGCGTGGTCGGAGGCGACCCAGAAAAGAGCGCCGGGAGAGAGGGCGCGCGCCGCGGCCGCGGCGAACTCCGCGTCCACGAGACGCCGCTTGTGGTGGCGCGATTTCGGCCACGGATCGGGGAAGTAGACATGGAGCGCGGCGAGCGACGCGGGAGCGATGCGAGAAAGGATGAAGGCCTTGCCATCCACGCTCGCGATGCGCACGTTCGACAGGTGCAGCTTTTCCGCCTTCGATTCGGCGATGCGCGCGTACTCGTCCTGCAGCTCGATGCCGAAATAGTTCCGTTCCGGATGGAGCGCGGCCTCGCGCAGGAGGAAACGCGCCCGGCCGATCCCGATCTCGAGCTCCGTCGGCGCCTCGCGGCCGAACAGCTCCGGGAGCGCCACGAAGCCGCTGGCTTCGGTCTCGCCCGGAAGCAGGACCCGCGCCGGGCGAGGCTTGCCGAGGTTTCGCGGCCCCGTCATACGCGGACGCGGTGCGGTGGGAGGGAGGCCGGCCCGCTTCAGGGCCCGGCGAAGGGACGGGCGCCCCATCAGGGCTTCCCGCGAAGGCCGGTCATACCGGCCGCACCACGATGACGCGGAGTCCGACGTCGCCCAGGATCCGGGCCTGGCAGCCGAGCCGGACTCCTTCGCCCATGTCGTAGGCGATCTCGTTCGGCTCGATCGGGGAGAGATTCTGAGGGTTGACG
>JBDSFL010000478.1:0-24431 GCA_039919545.1 Thermoanaerobaculia bacterium
CGCCCCCTCCGAGCGTTCGGCCAGGACGAAGAGATCCAGCAGGTCCTCGGCAGCGAGCGAGCGCCCGACCGGTCCGAGCCGCGGCAGCAGGGGCGCCGCCTCGTCGAGCCCGCCCATGTACACCGGCGAGCGCAGCGCGCGCCGCGCCACGAGATCGCGGGTGAGCGACAGCCGCCGCTCCACTTCCATGAGATCGGAGGACGGCGCGCTCTGAAGGAGCGACTCGAGGCCGCGCTCGGTGGCGCAAAAACGCCCGGCGAGCTTGAGCGCGCCGGGCCAGTCGAGCTCTGAATGCTGTGGTGTCAAATGGAGTTCCGAGCCGCGGGGGTTCCGCGCGGCGGAGAGTTCGATCCCGGGCCGGCGGTGAGGCCGACCCGAGCTCGAAGGGCCGGGATCAGACCCCGGTCCGGCGCTCTTCGGCCAGCTTACGGAGCATCTTCTTGCGGGCGGCGATCGCCTTGCGTTTCCGCTTGGCGGAGGGTTTCTCGTAGTGCTGACGTTTCTTGAGCTCCGAGAGAATCCCCGACTTCTCGCATTTACGCTTGAAGCGACGGAGAGCGTTCTCGAACGACTCGTCTTCCTTGATGTGGATCAATGGCACTGTGAATTTCCCCCCTCTCTGGCGCGGATTCGTCCGACATCCTGTCGGGCAGCGGCGAACTTGAAAGTGTAGGGGGAAGCTCGGAATCCGTCAATTCGGCTGATCGTGAGACCCCGATGGGCTCGTCCGAGTCTATAATTTCTTTTCGGCTCAGCGTCTTGAACGCGAGAAGAGGCCTGATTTATGCCTGTTGACCCCGTCGCCACACGTCGGTTCATTGAATCTCTCTCGATGCAGCTCGAGGACCATCTCGCGACCTGGAAGTCGAGCCTCGTCGATGCGAAGCGTGATATCGAGAACACGCTCAGTGTCATGAGCGACCGGATCCCGGCGCAGGCCAAGGGGCTCTTCCCCGAGGACCTGATCGCCGTGATGATCGAGGACGCGATGCCCGCGCCGGAGACTCCGGCACCCGTGGAACGCATCGTCGAGCGCATCGTCGAGCGCATCGTGCAGGCCCCCGCGGCCGCGGCGGCGCCGCCCGACTGGTCGCTCGTGCGCGGCGCGCTGGCCGCCATCGAATCCGCGCGCACGCAGGTGGACGTCCTCACGCGCTTCCTCGGCCAGGCGAACGCGCACGCCTCCCGAGTGGCGCTGCTGGTGCTGCGCAACGACCGCCTCACCGGCTGGAAGGCCATTGGCTACGACGCCAGCGGCGGGCGGGACGAGGCCATCAAGTCGATCGACATCGGCGTTCAGGACGATCCATTCGCCGGCGAGGCGCTGCGCCGCGAGCGCTCGCTCTTGGCCGAGCCCCCCGACGAGAGCTCCCCCCTGCGCCGCGCCCTCGGCGGGCGCACGCCCGCGCGGACGCTGCTGGTTCCCATGGTCATCCGCGACCGGCTGGCCGGCATCCTCTGCGCCGACGAGCTTCCCGGCGACGAAGGGCGCCTGAACGAATCGGCGCTCGAGATCCTCACGTTCGTCACGGGCCTCACGGTCGACCTGCTGGCCGCGCGCAAGAAGATCCCGTCGCCCACCCTCACCCCGATGGGCGAGGAGATCGCCCGCTTCACGCCGGCCGTTGCCGAGATCCCCGCCGGGGCCACCGTGCGCGCGATGCCCGCCTTCGACATCGACGTCCCGCCCGCCCCCGCCACGTCCCCGCAGGCCTGGTCCGCGCCCGCACGCTCGGCGCCCGCCGTCGCCCCTCCCGAGCCGGCCCCAGCCCCCGTGTCCGTCGTCGATGCCACAGACTCCAATGCACGCCGCAAGATCACCGATGCCGGCGAGGCTCTGCGCGCCCTCGAAGAATCGGCGGCCGCCCACAGGAAACCCGAAGTTCACGAAGCGCCCCCGGTGCCCGCTCCCGCGCCGTCCGCCCCTGCGCCTCCGGTTCGCCATTCCATGCAAGACCTCGGGCTCACGACGGCCATCCCGTCCCCCGCGATGCGGGCCGCACCCGCCCCGATCGCGCGTCCTTCCATTCCGGTCGCGGCGCCCGCTCCTCCAGCGCCTGCGGCAGCAGCCCCCGTCCCTTCGGGTGAGCTCACGATGGCGTTCGACCAGCTGCGTTCGGCGCCCCCCCCGCCTTCTCCCGTGCGGCAGCCGGCCCCGGCTCCCGTGGAAGCGGCACCCCGGCCGGCCCCGGTTGCCGCCGGCGCTCCCGATCTGGCCGCCGCGGGCGGCAGCACGCCGATGGCTCCTCCGGCCGGCTTCGTGCCGCGCGGAAAGGCGGGCCGCGGCGACGAGCAGCAGCGCGCCGTCGAAGATGCCAAGCGCCTCGCTCGCCTCCTCGTCTCCGAGATCAAGCTCTATAACGAGCGCAAGGTCGAGGAGGGGCGCGGAAGCCGAGATCTCTATCAGCGCCTCAAGGACGACATCGAGAGAAGCCGCCAGGTCTACGAGGAGCGGACCCCCGAGACCGTCCGGACCGGGACGAATTTTTTCCACGACGAGCTGGTCCGAATTCTGGGGGAGGGGCGTGCCGAGATCCTGGGTCCGATGGGCTGATCGCCTTCCTGGCGTCCGCGGCGCGCGACCCCTGGCGGGCGCGCGCCCGGCCTCTCAGCTCTTCTTCCTCCTGATCGGTTTCTTCCTGGCCGGTTCACCGAGCTCCGGCGTCGTCGCGGAGGGCGCACGACCCGACCGGACGGCGGGCGAACGCGTCGCAACGGCGGCTTTCCCCGCCGCCGGCGCTCGCATCCCCACGGCTGCCCTGGTCAGCAAACCGCTGGCGCTCTCGGTCACGGCTCCGCTCGCGCTGGGAACGAACCGCTCCGCCGGGGAGTTTCTCAGTGAGGCGCGTCGCCTGGCCCGCCTTCCGGTCGCGGGCGAGGATCCCTTCCGAGGGCTCACGGCCGATGGACTCTGGTCCGTGCGCGCGCGCTTGGCCCGGGTGACCGCCGCCCTCAGCCGCCCGGATCCGCGCACCGCGCGCGCCGAGCTGGCCGGGAGCGACGGCTCGCCGCTCCAGCTTCCCGATCTCGTGAGGTTCCTCAGGCTCTCGGTCGAGCGCCTCGAGTCGTCCGAGGACTCCCCCTCCCTCACCGTGGCGCACCTCGTCGAGTTCGCTTCCACCTCGACGTCCGAGCCTCTCGCCCGTGCGGCGCTGAAGGCCGCTTCGCGGCGCGCCCGCACGGAGCCTGACAGGCGCTCGGTGCGGGAAGGGTGGGAGCGCTGGGCAGTGACGGCTCCCACCACCCCGCGGGCGCTGGTGGCGCGTTTCGTCGGGATGTCGGATCTCGCCCCCGGCCGGAAGGAGGCGCTGGCGAGCCTCGTCGAGCTCATCCGGATCTTGCCGGACGCGCCCGAACGAGCGGCCGACCTCTTCGACGCTCAGGAGCGTGAGCTCCTGGACACGGCGGCCCGAAGCGCGTCCGGTCCGGTGCGCCTGGCGCGCGCCCGCGCTCTCGGAGTCCGGAAGGCCGCGGAAGCTCTCGACCTCATCCGCGATCTCACGGTGACGAACGAGAACCGCGTCGCGATCGCGCAGATCTACCTCGACGCCGCGCGTGCGCGCGAGGCGCTGACGCTCCTCGATTCCAGCGAGCTCGCGCGGCTCGGCGATACGGCCGACGGGCGGCACGCCTCCGTGCTGGCGGCCATCGCGCGCACCCGGCTGTTCGAGAGCCGCACGGCCACCGGAACCGCCTCCACGGTAGCGGCTTCTCCGCGGCGGGGCCGGCGACGCGCGCAGCGACAAGGCCGCGCCGCGCCGCGCGGTCGCAAGCCCCTCCCGCTGCGGGGGACGTCGGCGCTCGCCCGGGTGGAGGCTTCGGCGTCATCCGAAGCCGTGTCTTCTCTCATCGACCAGCTGCTCGGGCGCTCTCTCTCCGAGGCCGACCGCAAGCGGCTCCTCACCGAGGGCCTGCGCTTCTCGCTGCAGCTGGGCCGCCATGACGACGCCCGCGGCTACCTGGTCCAGCTCCTCGCCATCGACCCGATGACGTCCGCCGGTGCGGAGGATTTCTTCGCCGAGGCGTTCTCGGCCTACCAGCGTTCGCGCCTGGCGGGAAGCAGCCGCACCGCCGAGCTGCTGCGCGCCGGGCGCCTCTGGGACGAGCAGGGCGCTCTCTACCGCGACGTGTCGGTGCGGCGACGCGCCACGTACTGGTCCGCGAAAGCGCACGCGGCGGCAGGAGAGCTGCCGGCGGCGCGCTCGCTTTACGCCGGCCTCCTGGTCGGAACCTCGGCCGACCTCTACGCCCGCTGGGCCGCCGACGCCCTCGGCGTGCCCCTTCTTCCGTCCTCTCTCCAGACGACCCAGGACGAGCCGGACGAGTCCCTCTCTGCCGAGCAGCCGGGCCTTGCCTCGCGCGAGCTGCTGGCCTGCGGCCTGCCGGAGATCGCCGAAGACGCGGCCGAGACGGAATCCTCGCTGGATCCGTTGTTCGGCGCGGCGCTGGCCTCCGAACGGGGCGACTATCGCCGCGCGACCTCCCTCCTGAAGTCGCGCTACCCGGCGCTCGGGACGCCGGAGGAGGGCGGGGTTCCGCTGTCGGTGCGCCGTGCGTTCTATCCGTTGCTGCACTCGGAGCTGCTCGTGGCCGCGGCCACGCGCAACGGCGTCTCGGCGCCCCTTCTGTTCGGCCTCATCCGGCAGGAGAGCCTGTTCCAGCCGCTCGTGCGGTCGCACGCGGGGGCCGTCGGGCTGATGCAGGTGATGCCTGCCACGGGACGGTTCCTGCTGCGGCTCGAGAAGCGGCGCGGGAGCGTGGACCTCACCGATCCGAAGGAGAACGTGACGCTCGGCGCGCGGTACCTCGCGCAGCTCCTCGCGCAGTTCGACGGCGACGCCGGGGCGGCGCTGGCGGCCTACAACGCCGGGCCCGGCCGCGTGCGCCGCTGGAAGCGCGAGGGCGGGTCGCTGCCGGCCGACGAGTTCATCGAGTCGATCCCGCTCTCGGAGCCGCGCGACTACGTCAAGAAGGTGCTCTTCTTCCAGGGCGCCTACTCCTCGCTCTATGCGCGCGCCGGCAGCCCGCTGCCGGCCGAGCTTTCTCCCGCGACCCTGTCCGAGTGATCCAGGCTTCGCTCCCAGCGCTCAGGCTTCGCTGCCAGCACTCAGGCTTCGCTGGCGCGCAGCCGCGCGAACGCCGCCAGCGCGCGCGCGCGTGCCTGCGCATGGTCGACGAGGGGACGCGGGTAATGCGCCGGCGGATCCGGCCAGTCCCACGGCGAATGGATGGCCGGGCCTCGTGCGGCGGATTCCGCGAGCTCGGAAACATGACGCCGCACGTACAGCCCTTCGGGATCGAAACGCTCTCCCTGCTTGACCGGATTGAAGATGCGGAAGAACGGCTGCGCATCGCAGCCCGAGCCCGCCGCCCACTGCCAGCCGCCGTTGTTGGAGGCCAGATCGGCATCAGCGAGCCGGCTGCGGAAAAATTCCTCGCCGCGCCGCCAGGTGACGAGCAGGTCTTTCGTGAGGAAGGACGCCACGATCATCCGCACGCGGTTGTGCATCCAGCCCTCGCGCGAGAGCTGCCTCATTCCGGCATCCACGATCGGATAGCCGGTGCTTCCCTCGGCCCAGGCGGAGAGGAGCCGGGTCTCGTCTTCTCCTGAAACCCAGTCGAACCGGTCGAACTCGGGGCGAAAGCTCGTGGTCGCCACGGCGGGAAACGCGTCCAGCACCCCGGCGAAGAACTCGCGCCAGGCCAGCTCCTTGATGAAGGTCTCGATGGAGGCGCGCGCCTGCGGCTCGCCGCTCTTCTGCAGCGCGCGCAGCTCGGCGTAGAGGCGCCGGATGCCGAGGACGCCGGGCCGCAGATCGAGCGACAGGCGCGAGGTTCCCTCGCGGTCGGGGCGATCGCGACCCACGCCGTAGTCGACCAGAGCGTCCTCGCGAAAACGCGTCCAGCGTTGCCGCGCCGCACGCGTGCCGCCGCGCGGGAGGTCCGGTGGGAGGGGTCCCCCCGGGTCGATCTCGCCCGCGGGCAGCGAGGGAAACGAGGGGGACAGAATGGTCTCCGGGCTCGGGATTCGCACCGGCGGGGGGACCGGGGCGGACTTGTCGGCCTCCAGCCAGCGGCGAGAGAACGGGGTGAAGACGGTGAAGGGCTTGCCGCCCTGCGTGCGGAGGGCGGCGCTCGGCACCAGGAGGAGGTCCTCGGATGCGTGCAGCGGTACGCCGAGCGTCCCGAGAGAGGCCCTCACCCGCGCGTGTTGTAGGCGGGCGGCGGGCTCGTGGTCCGCGTGGGTGAAGACGCCGTCGGCTCCGAGCGTGCGAACCAGCTCCAGAAGCACGTGCTCGGCCGTTCCGCGCCGCAGGATCAGTCGCGAGCCGCGGGTGAGCAAACGCTCCGCGAGCTCGATGAGCGCCTCGCGCTGGAGCGCGCGGGCCGCGGGGCTCGGCTCCTCGCGACACGGGTCGAGCACGAAGACGGGGACGACCGCGTCGCCTGCGCGCAGCGCGGCGTCGAGGGGCAAGTTGTCGTCCACCCGGAGATTTCGCTGGAACCAGCAGAGGACGAGGCTCACGGGCGCAACCGGGATGGGGCCGACCGCTGCGGGCCGACCGGGCGTGCCGACATTCGGCTCGCCTCTCTCAACCGGCTCAGGCGGGAACTTCCGCGGCGGCCCGCGCCGCGCGCACGCCGCACGTGGCGCACAGACCCCAGATCTGATGCGAGTGCGAGGTCGCGGTGAACTTGTGATGGCGGCACACGGCGTCCTGCAGCTGCTCGATCCGCGGATCCACGAACTCGATCACGCGCCCGCAGCTCGTGCAGATCATGTGGTCGTGGTGCTCCCCCTTGCGCAGCCTCTCGTAGCGGTACTTCTCCTCGTTGAGACGCACGCGCCCCACGAGACCGCATTCGTAGAGCAGCTCCAGCGTGCGGTACACGGTGGCCCGGCTGATCTTTTTCCCCTTGAGACGCATGCGCGCCACGAGGTCGTCGGCGTCGAAGTGCCGGTGGGTGGAGAAGATCTCGTCGAAGAGCGCGGTGCGCTCGCGCGTGGTCTTCAGCTTCTTCTGCTTCAGGAACTCGGTGAAGATGCGGCGTTCCTCGACGGCTTCCTTCACCCGGCTCACGATAGCGCAAGCGCGCGTCAAAGCCGAGCGCCCGCGAGGAGCGCCCGGCATTCCGTCCTCTTGTCATTGAGACTGAATCTCAGCTAGAGTGGCGAGGGAGGCTCTCCCCCATGTGGCAGGGATTCACCATCGCTCTCCGGGAAGGCATCGAGTCGTTCCTCATCGTGGCGCTCACGTTCGCCACGCTCCGGAGGAGCGGGCGCGAGCATCTCGTGCGTGCCGTCGTCCTCGGAATCGCCGCGTCGGTGGCGCTCTGCACGGTGCTCGGGATCCTCCTGCAGCGCGTGGCCAACAAGTCGCTCTGGGAGGGAATCCTCGCCGGCATCTCCACGCTGCTCGTCGGCTCGCTGCTGGTCTACATGCTCCGCTCGGCGCGCACCATGAAGGCCGATTTGGAGCGCCGCATCCAGCGGGCCGCGGGAGAGAGCGGGCAAGGCGGGTTCTGGGGCGTATTCCTCTTCACGGTGCTCATGATCACGCGCGAAGGCATGGAGACGGCGCTCCTCGTCGTGACGACCTCGCTGCAGATGAAGGCCGCCGCCGCCCCCTTCGTGAGCGGGCTGTTGCTGGGCCTGCTGGGGGCCGCCGCGGTCGCCTTCACATGGACCCGCCTCGGACGCGGGGTGAACATCGGCATCCTGCTCAACATATCGGCCTTTTTTCTCGCCATCTTCCTGCTCCAGCTCTGCCTGTACACCGTCCACGAGCTCTCGGAGGCCGGCGTCCTGCCGAACTCGCAGGCCATCCATGACGCCACCGAGATTTTCGGGCCGGACGGGCGGCTCGGGGCCGCGATGACGTACCTCCTCGCCATCGCTCCCACATCCTGGCTGCTCTGGGCCTGGTTCCGCAGGCGGGAAGCGGTGCCGGCGGAGTCCTCCGCCGTCGCCTCGCTCCCCCCGCGCGCTTCCTGAGCCGTCGCTCACGTCCAGGACGCCTGTCAGAATCCGGCTCCGCGTGACGTTCACCCAGTTCCTACACGACCTGCCCTTCCCCGCCTGGGTCGTGGCGCTCCTGGCGCTCCTCGCGTCCGCGGTACTCGCCATATTGCTGCGCGCCCTGCTGGAGCTCGTCGCCTTACGTCTGACGCGGAGAGGGGCTCCCGCTTTCGACGTCCTCATCAAGGCGATGCGGACCCCCGTGACCGTCCTCTTCTTTCTCCTCGGGGTGCGCGTCTCCCTCGACCTCGCGAACCTCTCCCCGCGGTACGCGGCACTCCCGATGAAGGGCGTCGTCATCCTCACGGTCTTCGCGGCGGCCTACGCCATCGGCGCGGGCCTCCTCGCGCTGCTGCGGCAGTCCTCCGTCCTCTCCACTCGCTTGGCTCCGCTCAGCGGCTTCCTCTCGGGCGTGATCCGCGCCACCTGCGCCTTCCTCGGATTCCTGATCGCGCTCGACTCGATCGGCATCTCGATCACGCCGGTGCTGGCGTCGCTGGGCGTGGGCTCGGTGGCCGTGGCTCTGGCGCTTCAGGAGACGCTCGGGAACTTCTTCGCGGGGATCTCGATCCTGGCCGACCACCCGATCCGCGTGGGCGAATGGGTGCGGATCGAGCCGGACGTGGAGGGGCGCGTGGTGACCATCGGCTGGCGCACGACCGAGGTCATCGACCTGAGCGAGAACCTGGTCATCCTGCCGAACGCGACGGTGGCACGCGCGACGATCCGGAACTTCGAGCGTCCCCAGGCTTCCGAGGTTCTCGCCGTGCGCCTCGTGCTGGAGCATGGATCGCCGCTGGATCCCGCGCTCGACGCGGTGCGTCGCGCGGTGACGCCGTGGGCAGGTACGGTCTTCGTGACGTCGATCGAGCCGGCCGGGATCGAGCTGACCGCCTACGTGAAAGTCGAGTCCCGCGCGACGCGGGTGGCCGTCCGCTCCGAGGCGCTGCATGCCATCGCGGTGGCCTTCGACGACGTGAAGATCCATCCCGCGCGGGCGCTCGTCACCGCGCCGCGCCCCGCCGAACACCGCAGCTGACGGCTCGGACCGCCGCGGAAGCGACGGTCCGAGAGGCGTTTACTGCTTGTTGACCGACTTGTCGTATTCGTAGAACTTGATCTTGTAATCGCGCGGCACCTTCGGCAGGGCGCCCCGGTAGCGGTTCACGTAGTCGAGCTGGTTTCCCCCCGGGTCGCCGTGCGCCTTCTCGTAGGCCAGGAAGTCGCCGCTGAACCAGTCGAGAATCTTCGAGAGCGAGACCGTCTTGGCCGCGTCGTCCACCGTCACGTTCCGCTTCTCGCCCACGAACTCGGTCATGCCGGCGTCGAGCTGCGCGTCCAGCTTCTCCGGGTCGAACGCCGTCTGCGGTAGGCGCGGGCACCCCTTGGACGCGCAGTTGAGCGCCGCGTGCACGCGCGGGTCCTTGAAGTCCTCGCGGATCGTCTTGTCCTCGAGCGTCTTGAGGTGCGTCTTCTCGCCGCCGATCAGGATGTCCATGCCCGCGAAGAACTTGTAGCCGCTGATGAGGCCGCCGTTCCAGACGCTCTCCTTCTCGGGGCCGCGCGAAAGCACGCCCTTGAAGACCTGCGCGTTGTAGGCGTTGAGGTAGTACGCGAGCTTGTCGTTCTTCGTCGGGAAGAGCTCGGGGTTCGACTTCGGGCTCGTCTTCTCGATGGACTTGACGAAGCGGTCGAGCTCCGCGCGATCCTTCGCGAGCCCCTCGTAGTTCACCATCCCCTTGTCGTTCACGTACTTGGACAGGACCTTGGTCCAGTCGTCGTAGGAGAACTTCGAAGCGGCGGACGCCGAGCCCGCGCCGGCGGCCGAAAGGGCCAGGGCGCCGCAGAGCACCGAGATCAAAAATCGCTGGGTCATGATTCCTCCTCCTGTGGTCAGCCGTGCATTCTCCGCGATCCGCCCGCCTCCCGGATCACTCGTCGCCGTTCTTCGGCCTAGAATGACGCAGCCATGAGCACCGAGCCCGCTCGTCCTGCGACGGCGGTTCGCCTGGACCACTATCGCCTCGAGAAGCGGCTGGCGCTCGGGGGAATGGCGGAGATCTTCCTGGCGGTGGACGAGAAGAGCGGCCAGCGCGTGGCCCTCAAGCGGATCCTGCCCCAGGTCGCGACGGACAAGGATTTCCTGGACCGCTTCTTTCACGAGATCCAGATCCAGATCTCGCTCAAGCACAAGAACATCGTCGAGCTGCTCGACTGCAGCCCCGCGCCCTCGAACGCCTACATCGTCATGGAGTACGTGGACGGCGGCTCGCTGCAGAACCTGCGAGAGGACGTGGGGAGCTTCCCGTGGGAGCTGGCGATCTACGTGGCGAGCGAGACGCTGAAGGGTCTGGCCGTGGCGCACCGGAAGGGGATCACGCATCGGGACGTCAAGCCCCACAACGTGATGTGGACCACCGCCGGCGTCGTGAAGATCGCCGATTTCGGCATCAGCCAGTCCGCGGCGCTCACCCGGCTCACCATGACGGGCACGGTCGTCGGCACCCCGGCCCACATGTCCCCCGAGCAGGCGCGCGGCGAGAGCCTGGACGGGCGCTCGGATCTCTTCTCGATGGGTACGGTGCTCTACGAGCTGCTCACGAACGTGAACCCGTTCGTGGGCGATTCGGTCACGAGCACGCTGCGGCGCGTCGTCGACGTGGACCCCGATCCCCCTTCGCTCCTGGATCCGACGATCCCGCCCTCCGTGGATCTCGTGATGCGCAGGCTTCACGCCAAGGATCGCGAGCAGCGCTTCGCCACCGCCGAGGAGGCCATCGATGCGATGCGCGCCTGCCTGGAGGAGGAAGGGCTCCTGCAGGTGGGCGGTATTTTTCGTTCGTTCCTGAGCGACCCGAAGGCCTTCGTCACCGAGCGAAAGCAGCGCCTCGCCCGCGAGTCGGCTTCCGCCACCGAGCGGCTGCTGAGCGATCAGAACGCGGCCCCGGAGGAGGCGCTCTGGTCCGCCTACCGCACGCTCTCGTGCGCGCCGAACGACGCCTCGGCGCAGACGCTCTTCCGCACCGCCTCGGAACGTGCGGGGCAGCGCGAGAAGCCGGTCGACAACGCGCGCATCCGGGATCTCGAGATCCAGCTGCGCAAGGATCCGGGGAACGTCGGGCTGATGCTCCAGCTGGCCAAGCTGTATCGCCTCGAGCACGACTTCATCAACGTGATGCGCTTCTTCCGAAGGCTGCAGGCCGTGGCCCCCGGAGACGCCTACACGCAGGGGCAGATCTCCGCGCTGGTGGGAGCGGGGCCCGGCACCACGGTCTCGCCGCGGGCCCATTCGGGCAGCCGCCTGGCCGTGCGACACGTGCTCCCGGAAACCGCCGACGACGAGGCGCCGGGACGGGGAGCCCGCGGCCTCGTGATCGCCGGGGCGCTGGTGCTCGTGGCCGCCTGCGTCTGGTGGGCCATGCGACCCCGCGTGGATTTCCGGAAGGGGAGCGGCGTGGATGGCGAGCGCATCCGAAAGGTGACCGAGCTCCTCAAGGGTGGGGCTCCCTTGCCCGTGATTCCCCCGCACGACATCGGGCGGAAATCCTCCGAGACATTGCAGCAGATTCTCGAGAAAGGGGCGCTCGTCGAGAAGGAGCACGGGCCGGCGCGCGCGCTGGAGTTCTATCGCGAGCAGCTGGCCGACATCCGCGACCCGGACGTGCGCGGGCCGCTGCTCCTCACGATTGCCGACGATGCCGCCAGGGCGGGCGACGACCCCGCGGCGATGGCCGCGCTGGACGAGGTGATCGCGCTCGGAAATGGCCTCAAGAACACCGCCCTCCTGCGCAAGGCCGAGGCGCTCGAGCGTCGCCGGGACGACGCGGGCGCACGGAGCATCTACGAAGCGCTCGTGGCCGGGAACGACACCGATGCGCGACGGCGCGCCACGCTGCGGCTCGCCATCGGCGCGGAGAGAGCGGGAGACCCCGCGCGCGCCCTCACCTTGTATCAGGAGATCCTCGCGCGCAGCCCCGAGAGCGAGGAGGCCAACCCCGCGCGCCTCGGTGCCGCGGCGATCTACCGCGCCACGGACCGCAAGGCCGACGCGCGCCGCATGTACGAGGAGATCAAGAAGCGGTCGCCCCCCGGCAGCGACTTTGCAGGGAGCGCCGACAGCGGCCTCCAGTCCCTGGAGTGAAGGCGGATCGCCGCCGTTTCCGGCGCCGCTTTCCGTGCCCCGTGCGGGGAACGCTGACCCCGCCACGCCGCCAGCCTCGATCGGCCGCTACCGCGCGTTGTCTCCTTCCGCTTTCCAGCCCTCGGCCTCGAGCCCGAGCGCGATGAGCGCGTCCGCGAGGCGTGCGGCATTCGTGGCATCGGGCCCCAGCGCCTCGGCGAAATGGGTCCTCACCGAGGCCTCGCGTGCCTCGTCGCGGAGCGGGCGCCCCGTGCTCTTCTTGACGACCGCCACGCGGCGGCAGAGCTCCAGACGGCGCGACGCGAGCTTGCCGATCTCGGCGTCCACCACGTCGATGGCGCTCCTGATCCTCTCGACCGAGCCCGTGGTGCCGGGCAGGAGGCCGAGCTCGTCCAGCAGCCGCTCGAGATCCTCGGGCAGCAGGGCCTGCGGCCCGTCGGAGAGCGCCGATTCCGGCGCGTCGTGCACCTCGATCATGAGCCCGTCCACCCCCGCGCCCCAGGCCGCGCGCGCCAGTCCCGAGACGAGGTCGCGCCGTCCGGCCGCGTGAGAGGGATCGGCCAGGAGCGGCAGGTGCGTGAGGGAGCGGGCGGCCAGCAGGCCCCCGAGATCCAGCGTGCCGCGCGTGGACTTCTCGAACGTGCGGATCCCGCGTTCGCACAGCATCACGTCCTTGCACCCGGCGTTGAGCAGGTACTCGGCCGAGGAGAGCCACTCTTCCACGGTCGTGCCGAAGCCCCGTTTCAAGAACACGGGGCGCCCGCTGGCCCCGGCCTCGTTCAGGAGGTCGTAGTTCTGGCAGTTGCGCGCTCCGATTTGCAGGATGTCGGCCACCCGCGCGATGGGCTCGACCTGAGCGGGCGCCATCACCTCCGTGATGATCGGGAGCCCGACCGCGTCGCCCGCGGCCTTCAGCCAGGCCAGCGCCTCCAGCCCGTGCCCCTGGAAAGCGTAGGGCGAGGTGCGCGGCTTGAAGACGCCGCCCCGCAGCGCGGTCGCCCCCGCGCGGGCCACGGCACGGGCCAGCCGCTCGACCTGCTCGGGCGATTCCACGGCGCAGGGTCCCGCGATCACGGCGCGCTTGCCGCCGCCGACCGAGAAGGGGCCGATCGTCACCACGCTGGACTCACGCACCTCCGTGGCCATCGGGAGCTCCTTCATGCGTGGCGGGCGCACGAACTCGGGCGGCGGGCTGAGCCAGGAGATCTTGTCCCCCGTCACGCTCTGTAGCCGCGAGGCCGTCCGGGCCAGCTCGTCTTCCTTCACCACCGCGAAGCCGCGCACGGCCGCGTCGGGCAGGCCGGGGATCGCCAGCAGCTCGGCGCCGGCCTCGGCCAGCGTGGCGGCCACGCGCGCCCCCTCGTACGAGAGGATCCGGAAGCGCGGGGCGACGGGCGCGGCGACCGACCGCTCGATCGTCTCCGGCGCATCGGACACATCGGCGTGGCCGAATCTCTCGCCGCCGGAGCGTTCGATGCGCCAGAAGCGCGTGGCGTTCGGTTTGAGGTCCGAAACGTCCTCCTCGAGGATGACGAGGTGCGCGGCGAGGGCGGCCTCCTCCGAGCAGACGGCCGCGCGGGCGCCGCCTAGCTCGGCCACCCGAACGGCCGCGAAGGCGGTGTCGTGCGTCTCGATCGGCACGGCGTCGAGGCGGGCCAGGAGGTTGCCGCACTGCCGCAGCGCCGGGGGCTGCGAGTAGACCTCGCGCACGGCGGCGAGCGGCGTGCCCGCGGGCGCGGCCAAGACGAGCCGCACGGGAACGATGATCTCGTCGGTCACCTCGAGGCGCGATTCCGTGGTCTTCAGTACCTTGGCCAGCGCATCCAGCGGCTCGACGATGGGCCCAGCCACGCGGTTCACCGCCGGCAGGACCGCCACGTCGATCTGACCGTCGATGAGCGCACGCAGCAGCTTCTCGAACGTCGAGAACGCGACGGGGCGCCCGCAGCGAAGCGCCGCGCGCCCTCCGAAGGAGCCGGGCTGGCCCTGGTAGCCGGCCTCGAGGGGGCGCGGCTGCGCGGATTTGTCGGTGGCTTCGGACGGGTGGGACGCTACTTCGGTCGAGGTGAGCGGGCTGTTGATCACGGGGCCTCCTGCGGACATCGCCGCGTTTCTTGAGATCGGCGTTTGGTTGCGAGCAGCATTTCGAGAGGAACTTTGAATCGAGAAGCGGGATGAATTGAAAAGACCGATGCTTGAAAAGAGGGACGAAAACGAAAAAGCCCCCCTCCGCCGTTGCCGGGGAGGGGGGCTTCAGATTGCCCAGAGCTTTTGACGCGGACTAGCCGGTCGGCTCCCCCTCCCACGACGGATACAGATATCCGCCGAACGGAGTAAAGGTAAAGGAGACGGCCGTGGCGCGAGGAGTCATCAACGGGAAGATTACCCCAGGTGTCGCGCGCGGCGCCAGAGCCAACATCGACATCACCGGTCGCGAGAGATGAGGATGAAGGAGAGGACCGTGGACACGATCGAGATCAGGAGCGCTCCGATGAAGGCGGGAATGAACCCAGCGACGGCGAAGTCGATGCCGAGCGCCCGCCCGAGCTTCGCCGTCAGCATCAGCATGAGCGCGTTCAGGATCAGCGTGAAGAGCCCGAGCGTGAGCAGGATGAGCGGGCAGCTCACGAGCTTGAGGAAGGGCCGGATGAGCGCGTTCACCACGCCGAACACCAGCGCCGTGGCCAGGATCGAGAGCAGGCCGCCGGCGCGAATGCCCGGCACGAACACGACCGCCAGCCAGAGCGCGGCGGCATTGATCAGGATGCTGAGAATGAACGTCACACGGTTCTCCTGTTCGCGCGAATTGTAGGCCGGTCTCGAAAACGCGGCGACGGATGAGAGAATCGTTCGCAGCTGATCATGAGAAAACCCTCTGTCCTGGCGTGCCTCGCCCTCGTGCTCCTTTCGCGTGGACTCGAAGCGAACGATCCCGCCGGTCGCGCCGTCGTCCCCGCTCGACCCCCGAGTCCGCGCGAGCTCGTCGCCCTGGACGCCGCACGGCGGGAGGGAAAGCTGCTGCTGCTGCACGGCACGGTGTTCGACCCGACACGCGAGCGGCCCGACTTCGGTCCGCTCGGACTCTCGTCTTCCGGCGAGGGCGACTACGGAATCGTGCAGTTCGCGCCCGGCCTGCTCGACGGCCGCGCCCTGCTCCAGAGAAAAGGCGTTCGCTTCTTCGGCTACCTCCCCGACAACGCCTTCCAGGTGCGTCTCACGCCGGAGACGCGCGCCTTGCTGGCCGCCGAACCCTCGGTGCGCTGGCTGGGAGAGTGGGCTCCCGGCTTCAAGGTGCACCGGCGGCTCTGGCCCGGCTCGGCGGATGCCGCCAAGGAGCTGACGCTGGTGGCATTTCCGGATGCGCCGCTCGAGGCTCTCGTGCTCGAGCTGCGGCGCACGTTCCCCGCCGTCCGTGAGCTGCTCGTCGTTTCCGATCCCGTGGCTCCGCGCGTCCGCCTCTTCGTTCCGCGCGGCCAGCGGGACGCCCTCGTCCTCCACGCCTCGCATCTCTCCGGCGTGGCCTGGATGGAGCCCTTCGACGAGCCTCGCCCCACGAACAACAACGACACCCTGGCCCCGCTCCAGTCGAATCTCGTCACCACCGTCACGGCCGGCAGCTGCAGCACCTGCAGCATCTTCAATCACGGCCTGAACGGGACCGGGCAGATCGTGGCGGTGGCGGACACGGGCCTCGACTCCGACATGTGCTTCTTCCGGAATCTGAACGGCGTGACGGCCGTGACAGATGCGAGCAACACGGTTCCCCCAGCGCTCGGCCCGACGTTTCCGACGCGCAAGATCTTCGCGTACTGGGTGCAGCCCGGCGCCACGGCATACGACCCGCCGTTCATCTTTCACGGCACGCACACCAGCGGCACGGCCGTGGGGGACAACCTGCTCACGCCCTCCACCCCCGGGTTCGCCGGAATCGACGTGGCCGATGGCATGGCGCCGAACGCCCAGCTCCTCTTCCAGGATCTCGGCAATGATTCGGGCGCGCTGGCGGGCCTCACGAATGCGTACGCCACGTTCGAGCAGGCGCTCGACGGCGGCGCGCGGCTCCACTCGAACTCCTACGGCGGCGATACCTCCGGCGCCTACACGAGCGACGACCAGACCGCGGACCGCTTCCTCTTCGATCACGAGGCGATGGCCATCTTCGTGGCGGCCGGCAACAGCGGCCCCTCGGCCTCGACGCTCCTCTCGCCCGGGAATGCGAAGAACGTCGTGACGGTGGGGGCGCTCTCGAGCAACACCACCTCGATCGCGGGCTTCTCGAGCCGCGGTCCGACGGCGGACGGACGCATCAAGCCCGACGTCGTGGCGCCCGGCACCTCGATCGTGTCGGCGGGCTCCGACGGCGTGCACGGCAACGCCAGCTGCGATCTCTACTCGAATACCGGGACTTCGATGGCCTGTCCGGCCGTGGCGGGCGCGACCGCGCTGCTGCGCCAGTACTTCACGGACGGCTTCTACCCGACCGGCGCCCCGAACGCGGCGGACGCCTTCTCACCCTCGGCCTCGCTGATGAAGGCCGTCCTTCTGAATGGCACGCTGGCTCTCCCGGCTTCGGGCTCCTTCGGAAACGGCGACTACGGCTGGGGGCGCCCGTTCCTGGACAGCAATCTCGCGTTCGCCGGCGACTCTCGAAAGCTGCGGGTGGTGAGCCTTCTCAACACGCAGGGGCTCGTCACCGGGCAGAGCGCCGCCACGGCGGTGACGGTGGCCGCGGGCCAGGAGCTCCGCGCCACGCTCGTCTGGTCCGATGCCGAGGGAACGCTCGGCGCGGCGACCGCGCTCGTGAACGATCTGAACCTCACCGTGAGCGACGGCACGACCACGTACCGTGGGAATGTATTCGATGGGTCGGGCGTCTCGATTCCCGGGGGGAGCGCGGACGTGCGCAACACTGTCGAGCAGGTGCGCTTCGTGGCTCCGGCCGCGGGAAGCTACACGATCACGGTCACCGCTGCTTCCGTGCCCGGGAATGGACGCGACGCCACCGCGCGACAGGGCTACGCGCTCGCCGTCTCGTTCGCCGGCTGCGCCAGCGCCGTGGCGACGGCGCCGTCCGCGCTGACCGCGCAGAGCGACGGCGTGATGGGCGTGAACCTCTCCTGGGTCGGCGCCGCGAACGCGAGCGTGACGCAGGTGTATCGCGCGGACGGCTCGTGCGCGCTCCCCGCCTCGAGCTTCCAGTTCGTCGGCTCGTCGGGAGGTACTTCGTTCACGGACACGCGCGCCCAGGGAGGCGCTCCCTACGCTTACCGGCTGCGCGGCGCGGATGCGTGCGGCGAGGGCCCGTCTTCCTCGTGCGTGTCGATCACCCCCACCGGGCGCTGCGACGTCGTCCCCACCTTCGCGGGGGTCTCCACCGTGCAGGCGGACGGCACCGGCTGCCGCATCCTCCTGAGCTGGCCCGCCGCCGCGCCGAACTGCGCGGCCGGATCGCCCGTTCGCTACAACATCTATCGTTCGCTCACCCCCGGCTTCGTGCCGAGCCCCGGTAATTTCCTGACGAGCGTTTCGGGCACGAGCTACGGGGATCAGAACCCGAGCGTGGCGGCAGGGAGCACCTACTACTACGTCGTCCGCGCGGAAGACTCCGCTCCGGGCGGTTCGGGGCCCCACGCCGGAAACGAGGAATCGAACGGGGTTGCGAGCTTCGCCACCGCGAGCGGTCCGCCGGGGCCGCTCGGCACCTGGACCGACGACGGAGGCGACACGGGTGCCGCGATGTCGGCCGAGTTTCCGTGGCGCGTCACCGCGGCGCTCGCTCAGGCGGGCCCTCGCTCGTATCACTGCGGGCCGGACGCGGGGAGCTATTCCAGCAACATCTGCGCTTCCCTCACGACGCCTCTCCTGTCGCTGGGGTCGGGCTCGACGCTGACTTATTTCGTGAACTACAACATCGAGGACGAGTGGGACGGCGTGGTCGTGGCCATCTCGACGGACGGGGGCGCGACCTGGGCCGACCTCCCGCCCACGACGCCTTCCGGCTACCCCGGCACGTTCGCGCAGACCGGGAACCCTCCGCTGAATGCCTGCGCGTTCGACGAGGCGCAAGGCGCCTTCACCGGCCCCTTCGGGAACGGAACCCTCACGGGCTGGAGCCAGATCGCGACGCAGCTCTCGCCGCTCTACGACAACAAGAACGTGCGCATCCGCTGGCGCTTCTCGAGCGATGCGGGGGCCGAGTTCCGCGGGTTCTTCCTGGATTCCGTCGCGATCACGAACGTGAACGTGCCGGGCCCCTGCGTCCCGCTCACCACGCCTCCCCCCGCGAGCTTCTATCCCCTTGCGCCCTGCCGCGTGGTGGACACGCGCGGACCCGCGGCTCCGGCGGGGGGTCCGGCCCTTGCGGCCGGCGGCTCGCGTGCCTTCCCGCTCGGCGGCCAGTGCGCGGTGCCCGCCGATGCGGTCGCCGCTGCGCTCAACATCACCACCGTCTCGCCCACGGCCGAGGGCGACCTGAAGCTCTTCGCGACCGGGACGGCTGCGCCGACGGCGAGCACCATCAACTTCGCCCCCGGCAAGACGCGCGCGAACAATGCCATCGTGGGGCTGGGAACGGCCGGGATGGTGACGGTGCAGGCCGAGATGCCCGCCGGTTCCACGGATATCGTGATCGACGTCGTGGGCTACTTCCGGTAGTCAGGAGATCGGAGATCGATGGGCGACCAGAAGTATCGACATTCGGGATACACCGGGGGAAGCGGAGGAGGCAAGGACCGTTCGGGCGGCGGCGGCGGCGCCGGAAGCGGATTCGATCGGCCCACGCGGCTCGAGGGCTCGCCGAAGGGGCGCGGGGCCGATCCTCATCGCGAGGAGGTCTTCCTATGCAAGCGCTGCAACGAGCGCTCGGATCCCGAGGTCAAGCCGGACAGCCTGTGCAAGAAGTGCGGGGCACCGCTCCATGCCTGCGTCCAGTGCCGCTTCTTCGACACGACGGCGCCGCTCCAGTGCCGCAAATCGATCCCGCTCGCCATCGCCGCCAAGGGAGAGCGCAACGAGTGCGCCGAGTTCGAGCCGGGCGCCACTTTCGCCCTGCGCGCCAAGAGCGCCCTCGACACTCCGGATCAGGCGCGCTCGGCCTTCGACAAGCTCTTCAAATAGCGCGGCCAACGTCGCTCGGCAGAGAAAAACGCCGGGAGTCTCTCGCGAGTCTCCCGGCGTCGGGTGAGCATGAAACCTCGGGTCGGCTCAGGAACAGCCGGAGGTCGCTCCGCAGTTCAGGCACTTGTAGCAGGCGCCTCCGCGCACCATGAGGCTGCCGCACTCGTGGCAGCTCGGCGCGTCCGCGCTGTTCTGGAATGTCAGCTGCGGGGCGGACTGCATCGCGGACATCGCGGAGCTCGTGGACGTCGCTGAGGTGGCCGAGGCGACAACGCCGAAGCCGATGGCGCGGGGCGCATCCTCACCCGTGGACTTGAGCAGGGCGTCGAACGCGGCGGCGATGGGCGTGCCGATGCGCGCGGGGGCGGGCTCGAGCGCCGAGCCGGCCGGGAAGGAGACCGAGGGGGCGACGGCGGCGACCGGCGGAGCGACCGGCTCGTCACGCGAGATGACGCCGGCCTTCTCCTTCAGGTCGGCCGTCAGGAAGCGCGAGGCGAGGTACCGGAAGATGTAGTCGACGAGGCTCTTGGCGATCGGGATCTCGGCGTTCTTCGTGTACCCGGCCGGCTCGAACCGCATGTGGCTGAACTTCTCGACCAGCGCCTCGAGCGGAACCCCGTACTGCAGCGTGAGCGAGATGGCCGTGGCGAAGGCGTCCATCAGGCCCGAGATCGTGGAGCCCTCCTTGGCCATCGTCAGGAAGATTTCACCCGGGGTGCCGTCCTCGTAGAGGCCGACCGTGATGTACCCCTCGTGGCCAGCGACCGAGAACTTGTGGGTCAGGGCGCGGCGCTCGTCGGGGAGCTTGTGGCGGCGCGGCGAGGGGCCGCTGGCGACCGGAGCCGGCGCCATGGCGACCGTGGGGGCGCCCGCGGCGAGGCTCTGCCGGGCACCCTTGTGGCCCTTCACGGCGTCGTCGTTGCGCGATGCGGCCGTGTTGAGCGGCTGCGTGCGCTTGCACCCGTCGCGATAGATGGCGATCGACTTGAGGCCGAGGCGCCAGCCCTGGAGATAGACCTCGGCCACGTCCTCGACGGTGGCGTCGCTCGGGAGGTTGACCGTCTTGGAGATGGCGCCCGAGAGAAACGGCTGTACCGCCGCCATCATCCGCACGTGCCCCATGGCCGCGATGGAGCGCGTGCCGCCCATGGCCTTGAACGCGCAATCGAACACGGCGAGGTGCGCGGCGTCGAGCCCCGGGGCGCCCTCGATGGTCCCCTTCTCGTCGATGTGCGCCACGATCGCGTTCGTCTGCGCGTCGTCGTAGCCGAGCCGGCGCAGCGCGTGCGGGACCGTGTTGTTCACGATCTTGATCGTGCCGCCGCCCACGAGCTTCTTGTACTTCACGAGCGCGAGGTCGGGCTCCACGCCCGTGGTGTCGCAGTCCATCATGAATCCGATGGTGCCGGTCGGCGCGAGCACGGTGGCCTGGGCGTTCTTGAAGCCGTGCTGGCGGCCCGACTCGAGCGTGACGTCCCAGATGGCGCGCTGCGCCTCGAACAGGTCTTTCGGCACGCCCGGCCGCGCGACCTGATAGGCCGCGTCGCGGTGCATGCCGATGACCTGCAGGAAGGCGTCCCGATTGGGCTCGTACATCCGGAACGGACCCATCTCGGAGGCGATGCGCGCCGAGGTCAGGAAGGCCTGACCGTGCATCAGGCTCGTGACGGCCGCCGCATAGTTACGCCCGGCCTCCCCGTCGTACGGCAGGCCGTTGAACATCAGGAGCGCGCCGAGGTTGGCGTAGCCGAGCCCGATCGGGCGGAAGTCGAGGGAGTTCTTGGCGATGGCAGGCGTCGGATAGGACGCTTCCGAGACCAGCATCTCCTGCGCGGCGAAGACGATGTCCACGGCGTGCAGGAAGCGGTCGATGGCGAAGCCGCCGTCCTCGTTGGCGAACTTCATGAGGTTCAGCGAGGCCAGGTTGCAGGCCGAGTCGTCCACGAACATGTATTCCGAGCAGGGGTTGGACGCGTTGATGCGATGCGTCGCCTTGCAGGGGTTCCACTTGTTGATGATGGTGTCGTACTGCATGCCCGGATCGCCGCAGATCCACGCCGACTCGGCCATCTTCAGGAGCAGGGCGCGCGCGTCGAAGGTCTGCATCGGCTCGCCGGTGACGACCGCCTTCGTCGTGTGCGTGCCGCCCGTCTCGACGGCGCGCATGAACTCGTCGGTGACGCGGACCGAGTGGTTCGCGTTCTGGAAGCCGATGTTACTGTAGACGTCGCCGTTGAACGAGCCGTCCCAGCCGGCGTCGATCAGGTCCCACGCCTTCTTCTCTTCCTTCTCCTTGCAGAGGATGAACTCCTCGATGTCCGGATGGTCCACGTTCAGGATGACCATCTTGGCCGCGCGCCGCGTCTTGCCGCCCGACTTGATGGCGCCGGCGAAGCTGTCGAAGCCTTTCATGAACGAGACCGGGCCGGAGGCGATGCCGCCCGAGGAGAGCGTCTCGGTGGAGGAGCGCAGAGACGAGAGGTTCGAGCCGGTGCCCGAGCCGAACTTGAAGAGCATCCCTTCCGTCTTGGCGAGCTCGAGGATGGAGCTCATCGAATCGCCCACGGCGTTGATGAAGCAGGCGGAGGCCTGCGGCTTCTCCTCGACCCCGACGTTGAACCAGACGGGGGAGTTGAAGCTCGCGACCTGGTTTACCAGGATGGCGGCCAGCTCGTCATGGAAGGCGTCGCGGTCCGCCCCGGTGCGGAAGTAGCCGTTCTTGGCGCCGAAGCCGGTGATGGTGTCGGTCACGCGGCCGATGAGCTGCCGGACCGAGCGCTCGCGCTGCTCGGTGCCCGGCTTCCCGTGGAAATATTTCTGCGTGACGATGTTCGTGGCCGTCATCGACCACGATTTCGGGACCTCGACGTCCTTCTGCTCGAAGAACACCTCGCCCTTCTCGTTGGTGATGGCCGCGGTGCGCAGCTCCCACTCGAGCGTCTCGAAGGGCGGGGTGACGCCGTCCGAGAAGAGCCGTTTGAACGTGAGGCCCTGGACCCGGCTCTTCGATTCGTCGCCGTGCCCCGAGGACTGCCCTCTTTCGTCAGCGTTCATACGTGATCCATCCTTCTTACTTCAAATTTTAAGGGTCGCCAAAACCCCCGGTCCCGGAGGGCGGGGTGACGACGAGGAGCTCGCTTCCGGGGTCCGATTCGCTGCGACAAGCCTAAAATCGAAGCCGGCTTCCCGTCAAGGGAAAACGCAAGGGATAGTGCGCCGCTTGTACTTGAGCACTACATGCAGTGGGTCGAGCGAGTTCCTACCCCGGGTGGATTTGACAAGACCGTAGGAGGAGAATCACACTGGAGCTGGTGCCCGATCCGAAAGGTTCGGGGCCAACAGGGAGGTTCACGATGTCTGCCAACGCCAGCGAAGGGACTGTGGTCTCGGTCCCCACTTCCGACCCGTTCGTCATGACCATGACTGACGCGGCCGTGGACAAGGTCAAGGACTTTGCTTCAAAGATGCCCGATGCCAGCGGCAAGGCGCTCCGGGTCTTCATCCAGGGGGGCGGCTGCTCCGGGTTCCAGTATGGTTTCACCTTCGACGACGAGAAGCCCACTGACTACGTCCTGCAGGTCAAGGACGTGCGGGTGGTCGTCGACAAGATGAGCGCGGGAAAGCTCCACGGCGCCACCGTGAACTGGGTCGAGGACATGCGGGGCGCCGGCTTCGCGGTCGAGAACCCGAACGCCACCGGCGGCAGCTGCGGCTGCGGGAAGAGCTTCAGCTAGGATTCCCGGCGAAGGGGCTCGCGAGCCCGACGATTTTCTCGCGTGAACGAGGCGGCCTGGCCGCCTCGTTTTCGTTTGGGGCCCCTTGATCTTGCGGAGCGGTATCCGGATCACGAGACGCACGGGCCAGCGAAACCCGCATCGGTATAGTCACGCGGTGTCATCGGCGCCCCCCAAGAAGAACTCGGCCGTCCTGATCGTCTTCCTGACGGTCTTCATCGACCTTCTCGGTTTCGGCATCGTGATCCCGCTCCTGCCGCTCTATGCCGAGCGCTACCATCCCAGTCCCTTCCAGTTCGGGCTGCTGATGAGCAGCTATTCGCTCATGCAGTTCCTCTTCGCCCCGATCCTCGGCCGGCTCTCGGACCGCGTCGGGCGGCGTCCGGTGCTGCTCGTCTCCCTGCTCGGCACGGTGATCGGCTATCTGATCTTCGCCTTCGCCCACACGCTCACCGCGCTTTTCGCCGCGCGCATCCTGGACGGCATCACCGGCGGCAACATCGGAACGGCGCAGGCCGTGATCGCCGACTCCACCTCCCGCGAGGAGCGTTCCAAGGGGATGGGGATGGTGGGCATGGCCTTCGGGCTGGGCTTCATCTTCGGGCCGGCGATCGGCGGCTTCGCGGTGCGCCTCGGCGAGGCCGCCCCCGGCCTGTTCGCCGCCGCGCTCTCCTTCGTCGCCTTCCTCTGGACGCTCTTCCGCCTCCCGGAGACGCGCCCGGCGGGCGCGCCGGCGGGTTCCTGGTCCTTGTTCTCGGGCAAGGCGCTCGCGCGTTCCTTCTCCCTGCGCGGAGTCGGAATCCTGATCCTCATCGGCGGCGTGGCGACCACCGCGTTCGCCACGTTCGAGGTCACCTTCTCGCAGTTCCTGCACGGCACGTTCGCGCTCGGCCCCTCCCGCGTGGCGTGGATCTTCGTGATCATCGGCGTCACGTCCGCCACCACCCAGGGCGTCCTCATCCGTCGGCTGATCCCCAGGCTCGGCGAGGAGAAGCTGATCGCGCTCGGCACGGGCCTGCTCGGCACCGGCTTCCTGCTGCTCCTTTTCGTTCGCGACGTGAGGTCGCTCATTCCGGTCATCGTGCTCCTGGCCTTCGGGAGCGGACTGCTCAATCCCTCCCTCTCCGGCCTCGTCTCGCGCCGCGCGCCGGCCGAAGCGCAGGGGGAGGTGCTCGGGAGCTTCCAGGCCGTCTCGTCTCTGGGCCGCATCATCGGACCCTTCTGGGGAGAGAACGTGTTTCTGCGCTTCGGGCCGATCGGCCCGTACGGCACCGCGGCGCTCCTCGAGGGAGCCGCCCTGACCCTTTCGGGAATCCAGCTCCGGCGCCAGAATCGAAGCGCACGGGGCGGGGTGCCGGACGGAAGCCCGCCGAGCTCGACGTCCATCCCCCCCATCACCACCAGCCCCAGCAGCACCACC
>JBDSFL010000542.1:0-9659 GCA_039919545.1 Thermoanaerobaculia bacterium
GTGAGGGCGCAGGGCCTCGAGCACTTCCTTGAAGATCGCGAGCCGCGCCTGCTGCTCGTCGGTGAGGAGCGCCGTGAACCCGGCGTCGAAGGCGTCGTGCGCGGCCTCGAGCTGCGTGCGGATCGCCTTCCCCGCGATGACGAGGCGTCCGATCGCCGCTGCGTCGGGAGCGGCGGCCGAAAGCGCGGCCTCGAGCTGCTCGTGATTCGCCTTCTCCTGGGCGCGCAGCGGCTCCACCCGGGCCTCGAGCGCTTCGTGCAGCTGGCCGAGCGCGGCCTTCTGGGAATCGGTCAACCTCAGGAAGGTGGCGACCGCTTCCGGCGATGGGCCGGGACCGCCGGGTCCGCCCGGAGGAGGCGGTCCGCCGGGATGCCCCTGCGCGCGGGCGCTCGTCGCGGCCAGGAGAACGAGGGAACAGAGGATCGTCGAGAGAATTCGCTTCATGAGAATTCCTTTCACAGTTTCATTCGTGGAGCTCGTGCGGGCCGCTTGTGTCGTCATGACAGGAGGAATGTAGGCGTCCGGCGCCGCGCAGTCTTCAACGGGAGGCAAAGCGTTTGTAAGGCTTGTAAAAGCGAGCGGGGGTCAGCCCGCGAAGCGGTAGCCGAGCCCGTGCAGCGTGAGGATGTGCTCGGGCTTGCCGGGGTTTGCCTCGAGCTTCTGACGGAGCGTGGCGACGTGGACATCCACGGTCCGGGTGGTCGGGAGCGAGGCGTAGCCCCACACGTTGTCCAGCAGCTCGTCGCGTGAGAGAAGCGCGCCGCGGTGCTGGATGAAATAGACGAGCAGCTTGAACTCGAGACCCGAGAGCGGCACCGGCTTGCCGAGGCGCAGCGCCTCGGCGCGTCGGAAGTCGACCACCACGTCGCCGAACGCATAGGTGCCGGCACCCTTGGCCAGCGGACGCGCGCGCCGCAGCAGGGCCTCCACGCGCGCGAGCAGCTCGATCATCTCGAACGGCTTGCCCAGGTAGTCGTCGGCGCCGAGCTTCAATCCCACCACGCGGTCCACCACCTGCGTGCGCGCGGTGAGCATCAGGACCGGGATGTGAATGCCGCGCTGGCGCAGCTCGCGGCAGACCTCGAAACCGTCGATGCCCGGGAGCATCACGTCGAGGACCACGAGGTCGAACGTGGCGCGGGCCGCCTGCGCCAGCGCCGATTCGCCGTCGCGAGCGGAGAAGACCTCGTAGCCCTCGCTCACGAGGCGGTCGGTGAGCGTGAGGACGAGGCTCGGCTCGTCCTCCACCAGCAGGATCCTCCGGGCCACACGGAGCTGCGGCGCATCGGCCTCGTCGCGGCGGGTCACGCGGATTTTCTCGCGGGAAGCCGGACGGTGAAGCGGCTGCCGCGCCCTCCCTCCCCTTTTTCGATGCTCACGCGCCCATGGTGCGCCTCGACGATCTCCTTGACGAGGCTCAGACCCAGACCCGTGCCGGGACTGCTTCGCGCGGCGTCGCGCCCCCGGTAGAACGGCGTGAAGAGGTGCGCGCGTTCGCTCTCGCGAATGCCGCGGCCGCGGTCGGAGACCGAGAGCGCGAGCGAGCTTCCCTCACGCCGCGCCGAGAGCGTCACCACACCGTCGGGCCCGCCGTACTTCACCGCGTTCTCGAGGAGGTTCTGCAGCACGCGGCGCAGCGCCTCGGGATCGGCGTCGACGTCGGGGAGGTTCGGCGCGAGCTCGGACGTGAGACGGGCGCCCGCCTCCTCCGCCATCCCGCGGCATGCGGCGAGCGCCGCCTCGATGACCTCGGCGATCCCGCTCTCCGAAAGGGCGCGAAGCTGATAGATCCTCTGGCCGGACTGCATCCCCGCGAACTCCAGGATCTTCTCCACCATCTCCGTCAGCCGCCGCCCTTCGCGGTCCACGAGGCTGCCGTAGCGCCTCACCGCATCGGGCTCTTTCACGACGCCGTCGGCGAGGTTCTGCCCGGCCGAGCGCATCGCCGCGATCGGGGTGCGCAGCTCGTGCGAGACCCCGGCCACGAACTCGATCTGCTGGCGGGCGAGCCGCTCGGCGCGCTGCGTGGAGACGACGAGCATCGTGCCGCTGAGGCCCAGCAGGACGAAGATCCCGAAGCTCATCGCCAGGTTGTACCGGTGGAGGCCGGCCACGGCGTTCTCCAGCGAGCCCGCGCGATGCGAGACGATGAGCTGCCAGCGCCCTCCGGCACGCTCGCGTCCCGGAGGCGCGTCCGCGCGCGCAGGGGGCGAATACGCCGCACGCTCGGGGGGTGGATCCTCGCCGCGATCCCGCGAGCCACCCGGGTCCGGAGGGCCCAGCCGATCGCGCTCGTCAACCGGGTCCGGAGGCGCTCTCCGATCGCGCCAGCCGCCCCGTCTGTCCGGCCCCCCCTCGTCGTCGAACCCGCGCCGGGGCGGCTGACGGTCCGCGTCCGAACGCAGCATCCGGCCCCTTTCCTCGAGGCGCGGCCCACGCGGCTCCTCCTGCCCCCCCTGCCCCCTCAGCGAGAAGAGATCGGCGCGCACATCGCCCTCCCCCATGCGTTCCAGCGGAAGGGTCGGGTCCGAGCGAAAGAGCGCCCGGCCGGGCTCCTCCTTGCGCACCACCGCGATCCGGCCGTCCACTCCGCTCGTGGCCACGAAGAATCGGGCCGTCAGCTCGGGGAAGAGCTCCTGCGTGACGAAAGCGAGGTCGAGCACGAGGATGGCGCACGCCTGGATGTGCGGGCGATCGGAACCCGGCGTGGGCTCGAGGGGCACGACCAGAGCGGGCACCTCGTCGGCATAGGGCGCGGGAGGCCGCGGCGGCTCGCCATCGCGCCCTCCGGAGCGCGGTCCGTGCTCGAGCCGCTGCTGGAGGTCCCGCAGCTCGAGGGGCCACGCCGCACTCTCGAGCGTGCCGGTATCGGCGCGATGGCGCCGGAGCGTCATCGCGCCGTCGGGTTCCCTCTCCGCGAGATAGACGTCCTTCAACAGCCGGCGATGGCGCGCGGTTCTCTGCCACTCACGCACGCTCTCCTGCAGCCGCGCGGCCCGCGCCGACGACGGGCCGGGCGGGACGTGAAAGTTCGAGAAGGCGTGAGTGAGCTCCCGATCGAAGGCGTCGGTGAAGGCGTCCGCGGCCGCGCGCAGGTTCGAGCGGAGGCGCTGGCGCTCGGACCGGTTCACCTGCTCGAGCCAGCGCCACTGAAAACCGCCCAGCACCGCGAGCAGCGCCACGAGAACGGCCGCGAAGAAGACGCGCCGGTCGCCGGGCCGCCAGGGAAGCCGCATGCGGCGAGCCTAGCATCGGGATCGGCGCCCGCTCGCGCCGGCGCTCGAGGATTTACATCCCTTACAAGCGTGATCGCGAGGAGGACCCTCCGCTCCTTCAAACGAACCCTTTCGAGGCCTCGGGCCGTGCGACTTTCCCGATTCGAGATGGGTGGTACCCTCCAAGCCGTGAGTGACGAAGACGTCACAGTCGCGGTTCCAGTTTGTCTCTTCTGGCTTCATCCTCTGGTGGCGTCGGAATTTCAGAGACTGCTGCCCCAATCGCAATTCACGCTCGAGAACATCCGCATCGAGCCCGACCTCGTGAACCGGATCTCGGCCCTCGTCAAACGCGAAGTCTCGCTTCACGTGGTGGACACGGACCATCGCAAGATCAACACGCAGGCGCTGGTGGCGGGAATCCTGGCGTGCAATCCTGCGGCGCGGCTGATCGTCGTGGCCGAGCAGTTCACCGAGAGCGCCGCGATCGGCCTGCTGCGTCTGGGATGCAAGGGGCTGCTCTCTTATGCCGAGATCCCGGAACGGCTCGCGCGGGCGTTGAACGAGGTCAACCGCGGGGGGTTCTGGGTACCGCGCGCGTTGCTCTCGCGCTTCGTGGATTCCACCGTGAGCAGCAACACCCCTCTGATGCCGACGGGAGGCACGGGCAAGCTCACGCCGCGCGAGCGCGAGATCTTCGAAGACCTGCTCGAGAACCTCTCGAACAAGGACATCGCCAAGAAGCGGCAAATCTCGGGACGCACGGCCAAGTTCCACGTCTCGAACGTGCTCGCCAAGTACGGGGTCAAGCGGCGCGCGGATCTGCTCCTCCTCTCGCTTCAGGAACGGGAGTCGCGGCCGGTCCATTGAGCGGAACCGTCTCCTCGGAAGTTCGCGCCACGCGGCCGGCGAGCTATGCCTCGGGCCTGGACTCGTTCACGAAAACGCGCATCGCGTCGCCGCTTCCTTCCTTACCCGCTGCTCGAGCCGCCGCAGCGCGGCTCGCCTAGAATAGGAATCGAGCGTCCCCGCGATGTTGAATCAGAGGAGAAAGCGTCCATGAACGACCACGTTTCAGCCATCCTCGCCGACGTCAAAGCGAAGAATCCCGCGGAGCCGGAATTTCATCAGGCGGTCACGGAGGTCGCAGACTCGGTGGGGCGTGTCCTGGAGAAGCACCCCGAGTACCGCCATGCGCGCATCTTCGAGCGGATGATCGAGCCCGAGCGGGTGCTGATGTTCCGCGTGCCGTGGCAGGACGATCGCGGCAACGTGCAGATCAACCGCGGCTTCCGCATCGAGATGAACAGCGCGATCGGACCCTACAAGGGGGGCTTGCGCTTCCACCCGTCCGTGAATCTCGGGATCCTGAAGTTCCTCGCGTTCGAGCAGGTGTTCAAGAACTCCTTGACGACGCTCCCCATGGGCGGCGGCAAGGGGGGCTCGGACTTCGACCCGAAGGGACGCAGCGACAACGAGGTCATGCGTTTCTGCCAGAGCTTCATGTCCGAGCTCTTCCGGCACATCGGCCCCGACACCGACGTCCCCGCCGGCGACATCGGTGTGGGCGGCCGCGAGATCGGCTTCCTCTTCGGGCAATACAAGAGGCTGCGAAACGAGTTCACCGGCGTGCTCACCGGCAAGGGGCTCAACTGGGGCGGCTCCCTGATCCGGCCCGAGGCGACCGGCTACGGCTGCGTCTACTTCGCCGCCGAGATGCTGGCGAGCCGGAGCCAGACGCTCGAGGGGAAGAGATGCCTCGTGTCGGGGAGCGGGAACGTGGCGCAGTACACGGTCGAGAAGCTGCTCGACCTCGGCGCCCGTCCCATCACGCTGTCCGACTCCACCGGATTCATCCTCGACGAGGCCGGCATCGACCGCGGCAAGCTGGCCTTCCTGCTCGAGCTGAAGAACGTGCGCCGCGGACGCATCGCCGAGTACGTGGACAAGTATCCGGGCGCGGTCTTCACGAAGGTGGCCGGAGGCGGAAATCAGAATCCCCTGTGGGACGTAAAAGCAGACTGTGCCTTCCCCAGCGCGACCCAGAACGAGATCAGCGGGGCCGATGCCGACAACCTGCTGCGGAATGGCGTGAGCGTGGTGGCCGAGGGCGCGAACATGCCCACCACCCTGGACGGGGTGAAGCGCTTCGTGGATGCCGGAATCCTCTACGCGCCCGGCAAGGCCTCCAACGCCGGTGGAGTCGCCTGCTCGGGGCTCGAGATGGCGCAGAACAGCATGCGCTACAGCTGGACGCGTGAGGAGGTGGACAACCGCCTCCGCCTCATCATGAAGAGCATTCACCAGGCCTGCGTGGACACCTCGTCCCGCTTCGGCTCGCCCGGAAATTACGTGGACGGCGCCAACATCGCCGGCTTCCTGAAGGTGGCGGATTCGATGCTGGATCAGGGGCTGGTTTGAACGAGGCTGCCCCGATGAAGCGTTCCGGCCGGCGTGCCTTCGCCAGAGCGCTCGTTCTCGCGGTCGCGGCGTGGGGGCTTCCGCTCCTCGCTCAGCCGATGGGCACGATCCGCGGCGTCGTGTTCAGCGCCGACGGCAAGCCCGTCCCGAGCGCCAGCGTGAAGGCCGGGTCCACGGTGGTGGCCGCAGACAAGAACGGTCTCTTCCTCCTGAAGGTCAGGCCGGGGAAGTACGACGTCGTCGCGAGCCAGAAGGGCTTCAGCTCCGACACGATCGCCGGCGTCGAGGTGAAGGCCGGAACCATCAAGGAAGTCTCGGCGGTCCTGCTGCCGAAGTAGCTCCGGGCGGCCTCGTGCGCGACGGGTGCGAGAATCATCTCGCTTCCGATGCGTGCAAACCGCGTCCACGACTTCCAGGATCTGATGCGATGGAGGATCGAGGAGATCCTCCTGGTCGCGAGCCCTTACGACGCCTTCATCCTCGAGGAGGACGGCCGACTCCACGAGCGCATGCTGCTCGACTCGCTCGACCACGCACCGGGTCTCACGGCGGTCGCGAGCGGTGCCGAGGCGCTGGTGGCCGCGCGCGACGGACGGTTCGACCTCATCATCACGACGGTCCACGTGGGGGACATGGACGCGGTGGAGCTGGCCCGGCGGATAAGCGAGGCAAACCTCACGATCCCGGTCGTGCTCCTGGCCTACGACAGCCGCGAGCTGACGCGCTTCTGCGAGGAGAACGACGTGTCGGGCCTGGAGGAGATGTTTCTCTGGCAGGGCGACGTGCGGCTCTTACCCGCCATCGTCCGCTGCGTGGAGGACCGGCGGAACGTGGAGCACGACGCCCGCGCGGCGGGCGTGCAGGTGATCCTCCTCATCGAAGACAGCGTCCGCTACACGTCCTCGTTTCTTCCCGCCATCTACAGCGAGCTCGCCAGCCACTCGCAGCGCCTGGTGCCCGAGGGAATGAACCTCTCGCACAAGCTGCTGCGCATCCGCGCTCGGCCGAAGATCCTGCTCTGCCGCACGTACGAGGAGGCCTGGCGCACCTTCGAGGCGTACGAGGACGAGATCCTCGGCGTGATCTGCGACGTCGAGTTCTCGCGCGCGGGACGCTGGAGCGAGCGGGCCGGGCTGGAATTCGCCGAGGCGATTCGCGAGCGCCTCGCGGACGTGCCCGTCGTGCTGCAGTCCTCTCGGGCCGAGAACGCGCCTCTCGCGCATCAGGTGGGAGCGTCGTTCCTCGTGAAGGGCTCCCCCGTCCTCCTCCACGACCTGCGCCGCCTGATGGGCGAGTACTTCGGCTTCGGCGATTTCGTCTTCCGCCTGCCCGACGGCTCCGAGGTGGACCGGGCCGCCGACCTGAAGGCCCTCGAGCGGAAGCTGCAGAGCGTGCCGCTGGCCTCCATCGCGCATCATGGCAACCGGAACCACTTTTCCAAGTGGCTCAAGGCGCGCACCGAGTTCGCCCTGGCCGACAAGCTCCGCCCGCGCCGCGTGTCGGACTTCACGACGCACGAGGAGCTGCGCCGCAGCCTCATCGAGACGATCGCCGAGTATCGCGGGGCGCAGTCGCGCGCCTCCGTGACGGACTTCGACCGCCAGGCCTTCGACGCCACGGGCAGCTTCTACCGCATCGGCGGAGGCTCGCTCGGAGGCAAGGCGCGCGGCCTGGCGTTCGCACGCACCCTGCTGCGCAAGCAGGGCTTCGCCGAGCGCCATCCGGAGATCGACGTGGCGGTGCCCGCGGCGGTCGTGATCGGCACCGACGTCTTCGATCAGTTTCTCGACGAGAACGGCCTGCGCGATTTCGCCCTCGGCGAGGTGGACGATCCCCTCCTCATCCAGCGCTTTCTTCTCGCTTCGTTTCCCGACGAGACCGTGCAAGACCTGGCGGCCTTCCTCGAGCGCGTGAGCTACCCGCTCGCCGTTCGCTCCTCGAGCATCCTCGAGGACTCGCAGTACCAGCCGTTCACGGGCGTCTACGAGACGCTGATGCTCGCCAACAACGAGCCCGGGCTGGACGCCCGCCTGAACCGTCTGCTCGACGCCATCCGGCTGGTCTACGCCTCCACGTTCTCTGCCCGCGCCAAGCGGTACCTGAAGGCCACGCCCTACCGCCTCGAGGAGGAGCGCATGGCCGTGATCCTCCAGCGCATCGTCGGCGCCGATCACGGCGGACGCTTCTATCCGGATTTCGCGGGTGTCGCGCGCTCTCACAACTTCTATCCGGTCCCGCCGCAGACGGCCGCAGACGGCGTGGCCGCCGTGGCGCTGGGTTTCGGCCGCACCGTGGTGGACGGCGGGAACTGCGTTCGCTTCTGCCCGCGCGCGCCGCTTCAGCCATCGCCCTACTCCTCGGCGGACGACGTGCTGGACAACTCCCAGCGCAGCTTCTGGGCATTGCGGCTCGCCACGGCCCGGGAGGAGAGCTTCGACCTTTCGGTCGCCGAGCGGGACGGCACGCTGCACGCGCTCGGCTCGAGCTACTCCACCGAGAACGACGCGGTCTCGGACGGCCTCTCGCGCGCCGGGATCCGGCTCGTCAGCTTCGCGCCCGTCTTGAAGCACGGCCTCTTCCCGCTCGGGCCGCTGCTGCACGAGCTGCTCGACATGGGGAGCGCCGGCATGGGGGCGCCCGTGGAGATCGAGTTCGCGGTGAATCTCTCCGCGCGGCCGCGGGAGTTCGGCTTCCTGCAGATGAGGCCGCTGGCCCTCTCGCGGGAGCGCGTCGAGCTGGAGATCGGCGAGGTGGATCCCGCGCGGCTCGTCTGCCGCAGCTCGCGTGTGATGGGAAACGGGAAGATCGAGGGAATCCGGGATCTCGTGGTCGTAGACTTCCACCGCTTCGAGCGCGCCGAGAGTCCGCTGGCGGCCCTCGAGATCGCGCGGTTGAATGGCATGCTCGCCGCCCAGCAGCGCCCCTACCTCCTCATCGGCGTGGGGCGCTGGGGCTCGCGCGACCCCTGGCTGGGCATTCCCGTCACGTGGGATCAGATCTCGGGCGCCCGCGCCATCGTCGAGGCGGGCCTCAAGGACTTCAAGGTCTCCCCGTCTCAGGGGAGCCACTTCTTCCAGAACCTCACATCCTTCAACGTCGGCTACTTCACCGTCAATCCGGACGCGGGGGCGAGCGAAGGATTCGTGGACTGGGAGTGGCTCTCGATGCTGCCCGCGCTCTCGGAGGCTTCGCACGTGCGGCACTTGAGGCTCGCCGCGCCCGTGCTCATCAAGATGAACGGGCACCGCAACGAGGGCGTCGTCTACAAGCCCGAAGTCACCCCCGCCCCAGGCTGACGCTCGAGCCAATTGCGGCTGCGAGCAGGCTGCTAGCATCCGCCGATGCCTCCCCGGAAAGAAGCCCGCAAGACCCGGCGCGAGCGAGCCTCGCTCGACACACCGGAAGCTCGCTCCGAGCCGCGGCGCTCGCCGTCCTTCCTGAAATACCGCTACGCGCTGCAGGTCGCGGCGGCCGCGCTCCTCCTCGTGCTGCAGGCCTGGCACCGCTTCCCCATCGTGCACGCCGAGCCCGCGGGGCGATTCGAGGACCCCGACGCGAACTTCCATGCGCGGCGCGTGGAGAGGACGATCGCGAGCGGCTCCTTTCTTCCCCCCGTGCTCGATGCGTTCGAGAATTTCCCGGCCGGCGGCCGCGCGGTCTGGCCTCCGCTCCATGACGCCTCGGTCGCTCTCCTCGCGCGGCTCGGCGGCTCGACGGCCGCGGCCCCCGCGCGCGGACTGCCGTTCGCGGGCGCGTTCCCCGTGCTCGAGATCCTCGGCTGCCTCCTGCTCGCGGCCGCCCTCGCGCGCCGCGCGGCGGGGGATCGCGCCGGGGTGATCACGGCCTGGCTCTTCGCGCTCACGCCGTGGCTCGCGCGGCGCGGCGCGTACGGCGAGATCGACCACAACGTGACCGAGCTGCTGTGCGGCCTGGCTTTCCTCTCGCTTGCGATGAAGCTCGCGGTCCTGCCCGATGAAACGCGCCTCGCGCGCCGCGTGCCGGCCGCCCTGCTCGGGGCGGGCG
>JBDSFL010000600.1:0-6254 GCA_039919545.1 Thermoanaerobaculia bacterium
CGGCCGACGCGGACGGCCCCCGAGCTGAAAGGCGAGCTGCAGCCCGTTCCCGCGGTCGCCTCGGCTCACCTGCACGCGCCGCACGACGTGGTCGTCTATCTGCCGCCCGGGTATGACGCCGAAGGCACGAGGCGCTATCCCGTCCTCTACCTCCAGGACGGGCAGAACCTCTTCGATCCGCGCACGGCTTTCATCTACGGACAGGACTGGCGGCTCGGGGAGACGATCGAGACGCTGCTGGCGCGGCGGGCCATCGAGCCGTTGCTGGTGGTGGCAGTCGCGAACGCGGGAGCTTTGCGCCTCGATGAATATGCTCCGAGCCGCGATGCCGCCCGCGGCGCCGGAGGGAAGGCCGATCTCTACGGGCGCTTCCTGGTCGAGGAGTTGAAGCCATACATCGACTGGAGGTTTCGGACGCGGCCCGGTGCCGCGGACACCGGGATCGGCGGCTCCTCGATGGGAGGGCTCCTCGCCCTGCACCTCGGGCTCACGCGCTCGGATTCGTTCGGCCGCGTCGCGGCGCTCTCTCCTTCGGTCTGGTGGGGACACGAGGAGATCGCCCTCTCGATCGCTTCGCTGACGATGAAGCTGCCGCTGCGCGTGTGGCTGGACGCGGGCACCCGCGAGGGCCCGAACCTGCTGCGGCAGGTGCGGCGCGTGCGCGACCAGCTGACGGCGAAAGGCTGGCGACTGAACGAGGATTTCGGCTACCTCGAGGCGCGCGGCGCCTCGCACGACGAGCGCGCGTGGGGCGCCCGCGCCGGAAAGATGCTGCGCTTCCTCTTCCCTCCGCGCCGCAGCGCGCAGCGGGGCCTCTGGGATGCGCTCGCCGGCACCGAAAGTAGAATCGAAACGGAAGGGGCTCGACGATGAAACTGAGAACACCCGCGGCGCTGGCCGGAACTTTGGCCCTCCTGGCCACGACCCTGTACGGCACCCCGCCCGCCACGCCCGACGCCGCCGGGCTCGCCCGCATGGCCGCCCGGCTCTCTCCCACCGAGATCCGCGTCGACATCTCGGCGCTTTCCGCCGGAGACCGGAAGGCCTTGGCGAAGATCATCCAGGCGGCGCAGGTCGTGAACGATCTTTACCTCCAGCAGGTCTGGTCGAAGAACGTGGCCTTGTTTCAGAGCCTCAAGAAAGACCGATCGCCGCTCGGCCGCGCACGCCTCGACTATTTCTGGATCAACAAGGGCCCGTGGTCGAAGCTGGACGCGGACATCGCCTTTCTCCCCGGCGTCCCTCCGAAGAAGGTTCCGGGCGCCGCTTTCTATCCCGAGAGCGCAACGAAAGAGCAGCTCGAGAGCTGGATGAAGGGGCTTCCTGAAGCCGAGCGCCAGAAGGCACAGGGCTTCTTCACCGTGATCCGTAGCGTGCCCGACAGCGGCTTCAAGATCGTTCCCTTCACGCAGGTCTACAAAGCCGATCTCGAGCGCGCCGCGCGCCTGCTGAACGAGGCCGCCGCGCTGACCGACAACGCCACGCTTCGCACGTTCCTGAAATCGCGCGCCGCGGCGTTTCTCTCGAACGAGTACCGCGAGAGCGACCTGGCGTGGATGGATCTGGATGCGCCGCTGGACCTGACGATCGGGCCGTACGAGACGTACAACGACGAATTCTTCGGCTACAAGGCCTCGTTCGAGGCCTACGTGAACCTGCGCGACGAGAAGGAGACGGCCCGCCTCGGCGCGTTCTCCAAGCACCTTCAGGAGATCGAGAACGCGCTGCCGATCGCGGCCGAGCTGCGCAACCCGAAGATCGGCGCGCTGGCGCCCATCCGCGTCGTGAACGAGGTGTTCGCCTCGGGCGACGCCGACCACGGGGTCCAGACCGCCGCCTACAACCTCCCCAACGACGAGGTCGTGACCGCGCAGAAGGGGACCAAGCGCGTGATGCTGAAGAACATCCAGGAGGCCAAGTTCAAGAAGGTGCTCCTCCCCATCGCGGCCAAGGCGCTCGCGCCCGACGCCCAGACGCAGATCAGCTTCGATTCCTTCTTCACGCACATCCTCGCGCACGAGCTGACGCACGGGCTGGGGCCGCACCAGATCAAGGTGGACGGCCGCGACACCACGCCGCGGCACGAGCTGAAGGAGCTCTACAGCACCATCGAGGAGGCCAAGGCCGACATCACCGGCCTCTTCGCCGTGCAGTTCCTGATGGACCTGCCCGGCGCCGACGTGGTGCCAAAGGGACCCGAGGCCGAGGGCCGGCTCTACACCACGTTCCTCGCGTCCGCGTTCCGGACGCTGCGCTTCGGCACGGGCGATTCGCACGCACGCGGGATGGCCGTGCAGGTGAATTTCCTGCTCGACAAGGGAGGCTTCCGCGTGAACCCGGACGGCACGTTCGCGGTGGACTTCACGAAGATCAAGGACGCTGTGAAGGAGCTCGACCGCGAGCTCCTGACCATCGAGGCCAAGGGGGATTACGCCGGCGCCAAGAAGCTGCTCGACACGCTGGGAGAGATCCGGCCTTCGGTCAAGAAGGTGATCGACAGCGTGAGCACCGAACCCATCGATATCCGCCCGCTCTTCGTCACCGCGCGCAGCCTGGTGCCCGGGCTCCACGTTCCCTGACCCAGCGGGCGATCACGTCCGACCCCAGAGTCGAGATCGACCACGCTGCGGTTCGCGAACGGGACCGCAGCGTGGAACACTGCGCGGATGCGCCGCCTGGGTCTCCCCGCCGCCGGATCGTTCCTCGTTCCGTTCACCGCTGCCTCGTTCTGCGTTGCCCTGTTCGCCGTTGTCCCGTTGACCGTGCACGCCGAGGGCGCGCCCGCGCCTTCCGTCTTCCCGGGCAGCGTGGTGCGCTGGCCGGGCCCGGGAGCCACGCGCTGCACGCTCGGCGGGCACGAGGTCCCGCCCGTCGCGGGCGAATGCCTCTTCGCCATCGATCTCCTGCGCGCCAGCGGTCCGATCACCATCACGCGCGAGCGCGGCGGCGCGTCCGAGAGCCGCCGCGTGCAGGTTGAAATCGCCCCGTATCCCGTCGAGACGATCACGCTGCCGGACGACACCTACGTGAAGCTCTCGAAGAAGAACCTGGCGCGTGCCGATCGCGAGCGACAGGCGCTGGGCAAGGTGTTCGCGCGGCGCACGGCCGCGCACTTCACGCTCCCTCTCTCGCGGCCCCTCGCGCACGCCCCGGCCGGAAAGAACTTCGGGAAGAAGCGAATCTTCAACGGCGAGGCTCGCTCGCCGCACGGCGGCACCGACTACCCCGTGCCCGCCGGCACAACCGTGCTGGCCGCGGCGGACGGAGTGGTCGCCCTGGTCGACCTCCACTTCTTCGCGGGCTGGACGGTGGTCGTGGATCATGGCGGCGGACTCTTCACGACGGCCGTGCATCTCTCGAAGGCGCTGGTCAAGCTCGGTGAAACGGTCAAGCGTGGGGATAGGCTCGCGCTCTCGGGTGCCACCGGGCGGGTGAACGGGGCTCACCTGCACTTCGCCGTCCGCTGGCAGAACGCGCGGGTCGATCCGGAGATCCTGTTCCGGCAGCCGGACACGTTCCCCACAATTCATTGATTCGGTTTGACGAGACGAGCGCGCAGTGCGCCGCGCTTCCCGTTACCATGCGCACCGCATGAAGGAGGGGACACCATGGCCCACCCGATGAAGGACCCCGTGACCTGGATCTACCCCGAGATCGAACCGTACACGACCGGACGGCTCAAAGTGTCCGACGTGCACGAGCTGTACTACGAGGAGAGCGGGAACCCGAAGGGCAAGCCGGTCGTCTTCGTCCATGGCGGCCCAGGAGGGGGCACCGACCCCAAAGTGCGCCGCTTCTTCCACCCGGAGAAATACCGCATCGTCCTCTTCGACCAGCGCGGCTGCGGCAAGAGCACGCCCTATGCGAGCCTCGAGGACAACACGACCTGGCACCTCGTCGCCGACATGGAGCTGCTGCGCGAGCAGCTGGGCATCGCGAAATGGCAGGTCTTCGGCGGTTCCTGGGGCTCGACTCTCGCGCTCGCGTACGCGGAGAAGCATCCCGATCGGGTGACGGAGCTCGTGCTGCGCGGCATCTTCCTCTTGAGGAAGAAGGAGATCGACTGGTTTTATCAGGCGGGCGCGTCGATCCTCTTCCCCGACGCGTGGGAGCCCTATGTCGAGCACATTCCCGAGGCCGAGAGAGGCGACCTCGTCGGCGCCTATCACCGGCGTCTCACGAGCGATGACCCCGCCGTGCGCCTGGCCGCGGCAAAGATCTGGAGCGGCTGGGAAGGCGTCACCTCCAAGCTCCTTCCCGACGCCGCCTTCGCGGGCCATTACGAGGAAGACGAGTTCGCGCTGGCCTTCGCCCGCATCGAGGCGCACTACTTCATCAACAAGGGCTTCTTCGAGGAAGACGGGCAGCTGCTGCGCGACGTGGAGAAGATCCGCCACATCCCGGGCGTGATCGTGCAGGGGCGCTACGACGTGGTCTGCCCCATCGACAGCGCCTGGGCGCTGCATCGTGCCTGGCCCGAAGCCGAGCTGATGATCGGAGCCGACGCGGGACACAGCGCGTGGGAGCCGGCCAACTGCCGGGCTCTGGTCGCGGCCACGGACAAGTTCGCCAACCGCTGACCCGAGAAGACTGGACAAGCCGATCGAGGTTTCTCAAACCTCGGTCGGCTGGCGCCGATCACCGGGCGCGGCGCAGGTCTGCAGCACGAGGCCGCGCAGCCAGCGGTGCCCCGGATCAGCATCCATGCGGGGATGCCAGAGCAATGAAACCGTGACTTCCGGCGCGGGGAACGGAAGGGGGAAGGTGCGCATCCCGGCCCGCAGGTTTCCGGTCTGCCGTTCGGGAACACTCGCGATCAGGTCGGAGCCCCGCGCGATCGCCACGGCGGCCGAGAAGCTCCCGACGATCGTGACGATCTCTCGTTCCAGACCCAGCGCCTCGAGCGCCACATCGACCGGTCCCCTTTCGACGCCCCGCCGCGAGACCGCGATGTGCCTGCTCTGCGTATAGCGGGATCGAGTGACCGTTCCTTTGCTCAACGGGTGTTTCAGGCGCATGCAGCCGACGAATCGATCCCGGAACATCTTGTGGGTGCGAAGCTCCGGGCTCGTCGTCTCCTCCACCACGCCCGACTCCAGGTCGACGGTACCGTCGCGAAGCGACGTGCTCTCCCGCTCGGGTTTTTGCACGAAGGAAAGCCGCACGCCCGGAGCCTCCTTGCCGGCGCGCGCGATGAGATCGGGTCCGAAGTTCTCCACGAATCCTTCGCGGGCCCGGATCGTGAACGTCCGCACGAGCCGCCCGATGTCGATCTTCTCGGCCGGGCGAAGCGTCATGCCCGCCTCCTGAACGAGCCGGCCGACCCGCTCGCGCAGCTCGAGGGCGCGCGGCGTGGGCACGAGCCCTCGTCCGGCCCGGACCAGGAGCGGATCGCCCATCGTCGCCCGCAAGCGCGCCAGGGCGCGGCTCATGGCCGAGGGGCTCAGCCCGAGCCGCCGAGCGGCGCGGGCGACGCTCCCTTCCGCGAGCACCGCATCGAGCGTGACGAGCAGGTTCAAATCGGGTTGCGACATGAGTCGACTGTAGAGAAGCCATGACATGGCGTCAAACGCACGAATAAAGTGCAGGTGGTGCGTCTTCCGCCATGCCGGATGGGAGGTTACTTTGCCCGGGAGAGGTCAGCTTGAACATGAACATCGCAATACAGACCCAGGTCGCCGGCAGAGACGCGGAGGTTCGCCCCTCCTTTTCGTTTGCACTCGCCAGCCTGTCGCTCGCGATGCTCCTGTCGTCTCTCGGAACCAGCATCGCGAACGTGGGGCTGCCCACGATGAGCCGAGCCTTCGACGCGTCCTTCCAGCAAGTCCAGTGGATCGTTCTCGCCTATCTGCTCGCCATCACGACCGTGATCGTCAGCGTGGGGCGGCTCGGCGACGTGATCGGACGAAAGCGGCTGCTCCTGGCCGGCATCGGCCTGTTCACCGCGGCCTCGGCGCTCTGTGGCCTCGCCCCCAAGCTCTGGCTCCTGATCGGCGCCCGCGCGGTGCAGGGCCTGGGGGCGGCCATCATGATGGCGCTCGCGATCGCGTTCGTCGCGGAGGCGGTCCCGAAGGAAAGAACCGGGAGCGCGATGGGGCTGCTGGGCTCGATGTCCGCCGTGGGGACGGCCCTCGGGCCCTCGCTCGGAGGCTTCCTCATCTCCTCTGCCGGCTGGCCGGCCCTCTTCTTCATCAACGTTCCCCTCGGCTTGCTGGCGCTGCTGCTCGCACATCGATTCCTGCCCGTCGATCGCC
>JBDSFL010000206.1:0-4182 GCA_039919545.1 Thermoanaerobaculia bacterium
AACAGTTTCTCCTTGAAATCCGGAACACCCTCTCGGACGCCTTCCGTTCGGATCCCCTCGACACGATCGGCTTCGGTCTCGTGCTCCTCGTGGTCGTGCTCGTGCCGTACCCATACGGCGGGATCTACCCGGACGCGACCTTTCGCCTACAGATTCTCGCGTATCTGGCCGGAGCGGCAACTTTTCTTTCCAGGGCTCCCCGGAGTCCCATGGGCCGCGCCTGGCTTCCCGTGGGCGCCCTGGCGGGGCTGGCGATCCTCGGAACCCTGCAGCTCGTCCCGCTTCCCGCACGCGTTCTTCAAGCCCTCTCCCCCATCAGCAGCGAGATCTACCGCGACACGGCCGGCATCCTGGGCCTGTTCGGACGCGCGGCGGCGGCACCCGCGGGGCGGATCTCGATCGCCCCATCCGAGACGTCCTCGACCGTGCTCCTTCTCCTTGCGGATCTCGTGCTGTTCATCTCCGCCGCTCTCCTTCTCCAAACCCGTGCGCGCCGTCGCGTTTTCACGGGAGTCCTCATCGCGTGCGGCCTCGTCCAGGTGGGCAGGGCCGTGCTGGGAGGCGAAGGGGAGCAGCGTCTGCACGGCTCTTTCGTCAACCCCAACAACTACGCGGGCTACCTGCAGCTCGCTCTGGCTCTGGCCTTCGGCCTCCTCGTCAGCCTGCTGCAGCGCGGGCGCCAGAAGGGCGACAGCCTGCGCGACCTCTTCGCCCGCATCGAACGGCGCCTCGTTCCGCTCTCGGCGGCCATCGTGCTCTGGGGCACCTTCGCCGCGGCGCTGGCGCTGAGCCGTTCACGGGGCGGCATCCTGGCGGCCGGCCTCGCCACGCTCCTGCTCGCCATCCTCGTCGTCCTCCCGAAGCGAAGGGCGCAGCGCCGCCGGCGCACCGCCCTCTTCGTGGCGCTCGGCCTCCTGGCTTCGGTGCTCTTCGCCGCCTCGATCACCCGCGAAGGGCCGCTGCTCCGCTTCCTGGCCTCCGATCCACGCGACCTCGAGGGCGATCTGCGCTTCCAGATCTGGCGCACCTCGCTCTCGGCGGCGCGAGCGTTTCCGATCTTCGGCTCGGGCCTGGGCACGTTTCGCGAATCCTTCCGCCGCGTGCAGCCGCGCGACGTGCACGGCCTCGTCGAGCAGGCGCACAGCGAGCCGCTTCAGCTCCTCGTCACGGGCGGCGCGATCGGCCTGGCTCTCGGCGTCCTGGCGCTCGGCACCGCCTTCGCCCTCCTCACGCGCGCTTACCTGCGTCCGCGCCACCGCGAGGAGAGCGCCATGGTGCTCGCCGGTCTCGGCGCGCTGCTGGCCCTCACGCTTCACGGTCTCGTGGAGTTCAACTTCTCGATCCCGGCCGTTCCCGCCACGTTCGCGGTGCTGCTGGGCGCGGCCTGGGCCGCGGCGGGATTCGTGCTCGAGGAAGTGCCGGCGCCCACGCGCTCGCGCGTCGCATCGATGACCGTCACGCGCGGACCGGCGATCGGCACGAGCGAAAGGATCCGCCGCCCGTAGAGCCCCGCGAGCGGCACCTGCAGCGTCTGCTCACCCTGCACCAGCACCGTTCCGCTTCGGGCTCCGTCCCATCCGTAGGCGATCAGCGACGGGCTCGCCGCGCTCACCCTCACGGCCAGCACGCGTGCCGCGTCGCGCTCGGGATCCACGCAGAGCGCCAGCGATCCCGTCTCGGACCAGCTCTCGGCGCCCAGATGCTCCGGACAGGCCGCCAGCAGCGCCGTCGAAACCGTGGCCGCCTCGCGAGACATTCCCTTGGCATGCGCCAGCTCGCGGCGGACGAGCAGCACCCCGCACTCTTCGCGGGCGGCGCGGGCGATGCGAGCCAGCGCCTCATCGGCTTCGCTCACGTGGCTCACCGCAAGCTCGGCGCGGCAAAGCTCGACGAGAAAACGCGTCCACTCGAGCGCACCGATGGTGGTCGTCGTTCTCAGGATGCGCTCGAAGGCGTATTTTTCATGAGCGAGAAGCGCCAGGTGCGCGCGCACCGGGTCCGGCACGCCCGAGAGATCCGTCGCCAGCTGCGCCAGCGCGGGCCCGTCCACGTCCTTCGTGCGGCCCTCCAGGAAGAAGCGCACGATCTCCGCGCGCGGGTCCGATCGCCAGCTGCCCGCGCCGAGCGTGGGCCACAGCTCCACGACGCGAGCCGTCTCGCGTCTCCCCTCGGCATCGTCCAGCTGCGCCACCGGATGAACCGACGCGAACGTCCGGCACGCGGCCAGCAGCCCGCGCGCGTCGCCGTACTCGGCTCGCTCCTCACACCGCAGCAGGTCCCGCGCGCGCTCCTTCGTCTCCACCGCCTGCCAGCGTTCGTGCAGGCGCGCGGCAGCCGCCACCTCTCCAAGCCGACCGAGCAGATCGCGCGCGGTCGACAGGCACGCAGAGGAATCCGTGATCATCGTCATCGCCGCGCGCGCTCCGAGCGCAGCCCAGATCGCAGGGTACGAACGCGCCACGAAACCAGGGTTCAGAAGCGCCCGCGCCCAAATCTCGGGCGCGTCGCGACGCGATGCGGGAGGCACGCGATCCCACCCCTCGAGATAGGCCGACCCCAGAAAGCTCCAGGGCGCATCGTCGCCCGGCGCCGAACGCGCGGCGGCTCGCAGCGGAGCGATCCACCGTTCGGGCGTGGACGCAAACGAGCCCGAGCGCCGGTCGGCCACATAGACCATCTCACCGAGAAGCAGCCGGTGATACGCCCACCCCGGGCGCTGCGCCACGGCAGAAAGCAGCAGCTCGCTTCCGGCCGTCAGCTCGTCACCCAGGCGCGTCATCGCTTCGATCCAGGCGCGCTGCTCGCCCGCCGTGAGCGCAGCCAGCGAGCGGCTATCGAGCGCATCCGACAGCGCCGCCATCGCGAGCGGTGTGATGGCCAGATCCCAGGCCGCCGACACGCGAGCGGTGCCGAGGGCCTCGGGCCGCCTGCCGTCGAGCGAGAAGCGATTTGCGAAACGCTCGCCCTCGGCACGCCCGCGTTTTTCGATCGAGAATTCGCGCGCGGCGAGCGCTGCCAGCGCCAGGCAGCCGGCGGCCGCGGCCCATCGAGCGATCCGATTCATCGACACTTCACGGCGCACCGCACATGCGCACGATCCTACGCGGCGGGCCAGGGCAGCGGGGCCGAGCGGACGATCGCCTCGGGGTTCGCCACGAACAGCGCTTGCTCCACCTCGGCGCCCCAGTGCTTGCGCACCTTCTCGCGGGCCGCGGTCATGCGGGGCGGCCTCACCTTCACCGAGTGAGAATCCGACGCGATCACGCTCACGAGCCCGAGGCGCAGGAACTCCTCCGTGGCGTGCTGCGCCCGCGCGCCGAATTCTCCCAGCACGCTCGCGGCCGTCACCTGCGACAGCGCCCCGCGCTCCATCAGGCGCGCCAGCCGCTCGGGATCCCGTGAAAGCACCATGTTTCGCTCCGGATGGGCGATCACCGGCACGATGTCGAGCACCGAAAGCTCGTGGAACACCGCCTCGGCGCTCTCCATCACCTGCCCGGCCGGGAACTCGACCAGCAGGTAGCGTGAGCGGTTGAGCCGGGTGACGGGCCCGGTCGCTCCCATTGCCCCCTCGTCCCCCTGCGGGCCCAGCAGGTCGAGCACCTCGGCGCTGAACCAGTACTCGCACCCCGGAAGAATCGCGGGCTTGCCTCCGAGCAGCGTGTTCAGCTTCAGCACCAGCTCGTCGCGAACGCCCTCGTCGTCGTTGATCCAGTTTTCGCGCAGCACGTGCGGCGTGGCCACGATCGAGGTGATGCCGTCCGCCGCGGCGGCGCGGCACAGCGCCACCGCGTCGTCCCAGCTCGCGGGACCGTCATCGATCCCGGGAAGGCAATGGAAGTGGAGGTCGATCAGGTCCGCGAGGCCTTCGAGGAAGCCGGCCCGTCCGGGAGCGTCGCCTCGCGCGTGGCGTCGGCATATCCCAGCTCGGACGAAGCGTAGCGATACGGGTCGCCGTAGCCGAACGCGCCCGTATCGGGCAGGTTGTTGATGAGCACGCCGAGGATGCGCACGTGCGCGCGCTGAAGTTTGTCGCGCACCCGCATCACGTGCTCGCGCGGCGTGCGGCCCCCTTCCACGCAGATCACCACGCCGTCCGTGCGGCTTCCGAGAATCAGCGCATCGGCCACGGCCTGCACGGGGGGCGAGTCGATGACCACGTACTCGAAATTCAAGAGAGCG
>JBDSFL010000621.1:0-4171 GCA_039919545.1 Thermoanaerobaculia bacterium
ATGACTCAGGGTTTGGCGGCCGCGGCGCCGGTATACCCGGCTCCCCGGATCACCTGGCCGGGCCGCGCGGCGGTGATCGTTCCGCCGTCCACTACGAGCTGCCCGTTCACGACGACGTACGGGAATCCGGCCGACGTATGGAGGGGATCGGCATAGGTGGATAGGTCGCGTACCTTCGCCGGGTCGAAGAGCACGAGGTCGGCGGCGAAGCCTTCCTTCACCAGTCCCCGATCCTGGATGCGCGCGCGCGACGCGGGGAGCGAGGTCATCTTCCGCACGGCCTCCTCGAGGGGCAGCAGCCGCTCGTCGCGCACGTAATGACCCAGGATCCGCGCCGTGCTGGCCCAGGCCCGCGGATGTGACTTCTCCTTCGAGAAGATGCCGTCCTCGGCCACGGCGGGGGAGTCGGTGCAGAAGGCCACCAGCGGGTGTTTCAGCGCGGCCTTCACGTCGTCGTCGCTCATGACGAACGTGATGCAGGTGGTGCCGCCGCGGTCGGCCATGACGAGATCGATCACCGCGTCACGAGGATCCTTCTTCTCCTCGTCGGCGAGCTGCTGGATCGTGCGTCCTTCGTATTTTTTCAGCGCGGGGTTGAGGACTGAAGACACGAGAATTCCCGCCGGCCCCGCGCCCACGTACTGGTTGGACCAGTCGTCCGAGTCCAGCGCCATCTCGACCTTCATTCGCTCGCGCCGGGTCGGGTCCGCGAGGCGCACGAGCATCGGCTCGCGTCCCCCTTCCCGCACCCAGGGCGGGAGGCAGGCGTCGAGGCCGTTCGAGGCGGCTGTCCACGGATACTGGTTCGCCGCCACGTCGAGCCCTTCCGCACGCGCCTTCTCGAAGCGGGCGAGCACGGCCGGCATGCGTCCCCAGTTCTGCCGGTAGGCCGTCTTCAGGTGCCACACGTTCGCGGGGATGGCGGCCTCGCGCGCGATGCGGAAGACCTCGTCGAGAGACGCATCGATCTTGTTCCCTTCCGAGCGCTGGTGGGTGAAGTAGACGCCGCCGGAACGGGCGGCGACGCGCGCCATCGCGATGATCTCCTCGGTCGAGTTGTACATGTCCGGGATGTACTGGAGAGAGCTGGACACCCCGAGCGCCCCTTGCTCCATGGCGCGGGCCACTTCCCGTTCCATCGCGGTGAGCTCCATCGGCGAGGCCCGCCGGTCGTCCTGTCCCATCACCAGGTCCCGCACCGTCCCCGTCCCGACGAATGTGCCGAGGTTGATCGTGGGGGCCTGCTTCACGAAACGATCGAAGTATTGCGCCAGCGTCGTCCAGTCCGGCCTCAGACCGTAGCGCTTCCAGACGTCGTTCTGGTCGTCGAGCATCCGCGCGTTCGTCGGCGCGATCGAGGAGCCCTCACCGGAGATCTCGGTGGTGATGCCCTGCGTGATCTTCGAGACGGCCCGACGATCCACCAGGGCGTTGTATTCGGACTGTCCGAGGAGGTCGATGAAGCCGGGAGCCAGCACCAGCCCGCGGGCGTCGATCCGGCGGGCCGCGCGAGCGAGCCGCTGCGGCGAGACCGGGCCGATCGTGCTGATACGCCCGGCGCTGACGCAGAGGTCCGAGACGAACGCGGGTGCCCCGGTTCCGTCCACGATGCGGGCGCCCGTGAAGACGAGGGCGTCTGGCGGGCGAGGCGCCGGAGGACCCGACACCCCGAGAACGAAAAATGCCGCGGACGAAAGCGCCGCGGCATGGAGGACGAGAAAACGCCTTTTCCAGACCGGTCTCAATGGCCCGCGTGTGGCGGGCCTGCCAGGCGAAGAGCTCGCGAGAGAAGTCAGTAGCGCGGTCCGCGACCTCGGCCGCCGCCGCCCCCGCCCCCGCCTTCGGTCTTCGGACGCGCTTCGTTGACACGAATGGTCCGGCCGTCCTGCTGGGCGCCGTTCAGGGCCTCGATGGCTTTGGCCGCGTCGGCATCGCTCATCTCGACGAAGCCGAACCCTTTGGAACGACCCGAGTCGCGATCGACCACCACGGTGGCCGATTCCACGGCGCCATGCGGCTCGAACAGGGCCCGGAGAGACGAATCGTTCACGGCATACGAGAGGTTTCCAACGTACAGCTTCATGGAAATCCTTTCCTCGAGCGTCTCCGCGCTTCTGGCGAAAAAGCTTAGCACGAGGGCCGCCTCGGTGCGCCCTTGGTACTCTTCCCAACATGTCAGAGATCAGACCGTTCCCCTCGGGTCGCCCGTCCCGCGAGCTCGCCGCTCGCGTGGCCTCCGTTCCGTACGATGTTCTGGACACGAAGGAAGCGCGCGCGCTGGCCGATGGCAACGCGGTCTCGTTCCTCCACGTCTGCCGGCCCGAGATCGACCTGCCGGAAGGGACGGACCTCTACTCCGATGCGGTCTATGCCCAGGGCAGGAAGAATCTCGACCGCTTCTACGCGGAGGGGACGCTTCAGGAGGACGCCGTGCCGCGCCTCTTCGTCTACCGGCAGACGTGGCGCGGCCGGAAGCAGGACGGCCTCGTGGCCGCGGTGTCGGTCGAGGACTACGACGCGGACGTCATCAAGAAGCACGAGAAGACGCGGGCCGACAAGGAGAACGATCGCGTGAGGCACGTGCTCACCCAGTCGGCCCACTCGGAGCCGGTGTTCCTCACGTATCGCGGTACCGACGCGATCGACGCGCGAATCGCGCAGGTGACGGCCCGCGAGGCAGAATTCGATTTCGAGGCCCCGGACGGCGTGGGGCACACGCTCTGGATCGTGCCGGACGACGATGTCTCCTTCTTCGTCGAGGCGTTCCGCGAGATCTCGGCGCTCTATGTCGCCGACGGACATCACCGCTGCGCGTCGGCCTCGCGCGCCCGGGCGGCCCTGCGGGAGAAGGAGCCGGCGCTTTCGCCCGAGCATCCGGTCAGCTGGTTCCCGGCCACGATCTTCCCAGAGCGCGAGCTGCGGATCCTGCCGTACAACCGGATCGTGAAGGACCTGAACGGCCGCACGCCCGAAGCGCTTCTCGAGGAGATCTCCACCGCCTTCGGCGTGACCAGCGGCTCCACCTCGGAACCGGGCGGCAAGGGCGAGATGAAGATGTTCCTGGGCGGCACCTGGTACGGGCTGCGCCCGCTCGCGCCGGTCGATGCCTCCGATCCGATCCGTTCGCTCGACGTGTCGGTGCTGCAGGACCGGCTCTTGGCCCCGATCCTGGGAATCGGCGATCCGCGCACGGACAAGCGCATCGACTTCGTGGGCGGCATCCGCGGCACCGCCGAGCTCGAGCAGCGGGTGAGCTCTGGTGCGGCGGCCGTGGCGTTCTCGATGTATCCCACGACCCTCGGCGAGCTGCTGGCCATCGCCGACGCGGGGGAGACGATGCCTCCCAAGTCGACCTGGTTCGAGCCGAAGCTGCGCTCCGGCCTCTTCGTCCACCGGTTCTGAAACGAAGGTTTGCAGGAGATCTCAGATGAAGGTGCTCGTCGCGGACAAGTTCGAGGAGTCGGGTCTGACCGGTTTGAAGGCGCTCGGCTGCGAGGTCCTGTTCGAGCCCAAGCTCGACGGGGCCGCGCTGGGAGCGCGCCTGGCCGAGTCGGGAGCCGACGTGCTGATCGTCCGCTCGACGCAGGTGACCGCCGCCGAGATGGAGCAGGGCAAGGCGCTGGCCCTCATCATCCGCGCCGGAGCGGGTGTCAACACGATCGACCTCGAGGCCGCCTCCGCGCGCGCCATCGCGGTCTCGAACTGTCCGGGGAAGAACTCCATCGCCGTCGCGGAGCTGGCGTGGGGGCTCATCCTGGCCCTGGATCGCCGCATCGCCGAGCAGACGGCCGACCTGAAGGCGGGTGTCTGGAACAAGGCCGAGTACGGCAAGGCGAAGGGCCTCGCGGGGCAGACGCTGGGCGTCATCGGCCTGGGCTCGATCGGTCGTGAAGTGGTCGCGCGCGCGAAGGCGTTCGCCATGCCCGTGATCGCGTGGAGCCGCTCGCTGGACGAGGCGGGGGCGCAGGCTCTCGGCGTGGCGCGGGCGGCCTCGATTCACGAGCTCGCCCTCGCGTCGGACGTGGTGACGGTGCATCTCGCGCTCGACAAGGAGACGAAGGGAATCGTCGATGCCGCATTCTTCGGTGCCATGAAGCCCGGCTCGTTCTTCGTGAACACGAGCCATGGCGAAGTGGTGGACGGGGCCGCGCTGGCCGCGGCCGTGGCCGAA
>JBDSFL010000641.1:0-4266 GCA_039919545.1 Thermoanaerobaculia bacterium
GTTGATCCGGCGATCGATGTTGATCTTCTCGATCTCGATCTCCAGCAGGTCTTGCAGCTTCTGCAGCCGCTCGAGCGGGTTCACGGTCTCGAGCAGCGTCTGCTTCTCGGCCGTGGCGATGGAGGTGGGCAGGTGCCCCGCCAGCATGTCGGCGAAGACATCCGGGTCATCCAGCTTCAAGGACGACAGCAGCCCCTCGAAGGCGAGGTGGTGCGAGAGCTTGGCGTACTGCTCGAACACGTTGAGCACCTTCTGCAGGTACGGCCCGACCTCGTCCGTGACGCCCGAAGCGGCGAGCGGCGATTCGATCCGCTCGATGGTGACAGCCAGATGCCCGCCCGCGGGCACGAACCCGCGGATGCGGCCGCGCGACACGCCCTCGACCATCACCTTGATGTGGCCATTGGGCAGCTTCAGCGACTGGACGACCGATGCAATGACGCCGATCTTGTGGATGTCTTCCGCCGCGGGCTCGTCGACCTTGGGGTCGCGCTGGGCGGCGAGGAAGATCATCTTTTCCTGCGAGAGGAGCGCGACCTCGAGGGCCGCGATCGAGGAGGCCCGGCCGACGACGAAGGGCGCCATCATCCGCGGGAAGACGACCATGTCGCGCAGGGGCACCAGCGGGAGGTTCTTGAACTCGGCGGGAAGGACTTCGGGAAGGTTCGATTGACTCATCAGGGATCACCTCTGAATGGCTTGTTACCGGGGTTTCAGGGCAGACCGCTCGGACGCAGGAAGGCCGCCGAGGCGACCCGGCGGATCGACCTCGCACGCCGTGACGGCTCGCTAGCTCAGCCTGCCTTTCGGAGGGAAAGGATCGGGGCCGCCCGCCTGAGGACCGCGTCCTTCGTGATCACGCATTCTTCGATCTCGTCTTCGGAGGGGACGCGGTACATCACGTCGAGCATGATTTCCTCGAGGATGATCTTCAGGCCGCGCGCGCCGACGTTCCGCACGATCGCCTCCTCGGCGATCTGCTCGAGGGAGTCGTCCGTGAAGCGCAGCGCCACGCTCTCGAAGTCGAGCAGCGTCTGGTACTGCTTGATCAAAGAGTTCTTGGGCTCCTTCAGGATCGAGACGAGGGCGTCGCGGTCGAGGTCGTGCAGGGTGGCGACCACCGGCACGCGGCCGATGAACTCGGGAATCATCCCGAACTTGATCATGTCTTCCGGGTGCACCTTCTCGAGGATGTCTCCGGCCCGCTTCTCTTTCTTGGAGGTGATCTTGGCGCCGAAGCCCATCGACTTCTCGGTCAGCCGGCGGCCGATGATGTCCTCGAGGCCCACGAACGCTCCCCCGCAGATGAAGAGGATGTTCGTGGTGTCGATCTGGATGAACTCCTGGTGGGGGTGCTTGCGTCCGCCCTGGGGCGGCACGTTCGTGACCGTCCCTTCCAGGATCTTCAGCAGCGCCTGCTGCACACCCTCGCCCGAGACGTCGCGGGTGATGGAGGGGTTCTCTCCCTTGCGGGCGATCTTGTCCACCTCGTCGATGTAGACGATGCCGCGCTCGGTCTTTTCCTTGTCCTGCCCTGCCGCCTGGTAGAGCTTCAGGATGATGTTCTCGACGTCCTCGCCCACGTAGCCCGCCTCGGTGAGGGTGGTGGCGTCGGCGATGGTGAAGGGGACCGAGAGCATCTTGGCGAGCGTCTGGGCGAGGAGGGTCTTCCCCGTCCCGGTCGGCCCGATGAGCAGGATGTTGGACTTCTGCAGCTCGACGTCGAGCTTGCGGTTCTTCTCGAAATAGTCGATCCGCTTGTAGTGGTTGTAGACGGCGACGGCCAGCTTGCGCTTGGCCGTCTCCTGGCCGACCACGTACTCATCAAGGAACTCCTTGATTTCACGTGGCTTCGGGAGCTTCGTCTCGGGTTTGGCCTGATCCAGGACGCGGTCTTCCGCGATGATGTCCAGACAGATATCGACGCACTCGTCGCAGATGTAGACCGTCGGTCCCGCGATGAGCTTCTTGACGTCCCGCTGGGACTTATTGCAGAAGCTGCAACGAAGGACGTCTCCAGAGCCCGCTTTTTTTGTCATGGCTTCCTGCCGTTTTTCTTCCCGTACGTTCTCAGAAGGGTTCCCCGCGTGATTCTAACGCGTCTCCATCTTGGTCCAACAATCGGCCAGGCCGGGAGATTCCCGCGAGTCGCCGAGGGGAAAGGGTTCAGGCCGGAACGGGGACGCCGACCTCGCGACGCCGGATCACGGTGTCGATGAGGCCATAGTCCTTGGCCGCGTCCGCTTCGAAGATCCGGTCCCGATCGGTGTCGCGGTCGATGCGCTCGATCGGCTGGCCGGTGTGGTGGGCCAGGATTTCGTTGAGCCGCGTCTTGAGCCGGATCAGATCGCGGGCGTGGATCTCGATGTCGGAGGCCTGCCCCTCCATGCCGTAGGCCAGGGGCTGGTGGATGAGGACGCGGGCGTTCGGGAGCGCCGCGCGCTTCCCCTTCGCGCCGCCCGCCAGCAGGACCGCTCCCATGGACGCGCACTGGCCGATGCAGTAGGTGGCGACGTCCGGTTTCACGTACTGCATTGTGTCGTAGATCGCCATGCCCGCGGTGATGGAGCCGCCCGGAGAGTTGATGTAGATGGTGATGTCCTTCTCGGGGTTCTCCGCCTCGAGGAAGAGCATCTGCGCGATGACCAGGTTCGCCACCTCGTCGTTGATCGACGAGCCCAGGAAGATGACGTTGTCTTTGAGGAGCCGCGAGTAGATGTCGTAGGCGCGTTCGCCGCGGCTCGTCTGCTCGATCACCATCGGAATCAGCATTGAGATGTCCCCCATCCGGATATTACGTCCTCCCCGGGCCGGCTCCGGAACCAGCCCGGGGACAAGTGGCTCAGGAGGCCGAGATGGCCTCGGCGAGGAGGAATTCCAGGACGCGGCTGATGCGCACGTCTTCCCGGATCCCTTCGAGACGATCGGCCTTCACGAGCGCGGCCTTCAGATCCGAGAACGAGGAGTTCGTCTCCGGCGCGCGGCGCTTGAGCTCGGCGTCGAGCTCGGTGTCGGTGACGGTGATGCCCTCGGCCTCGCCGATGGCGTCGAGCAGCAGGTATTCCTTCACGCGCCGGACCGCGCCCTCGCGGGCCTCCTCGCGCATCTTGTTCCAGTCGATGTTGGCTTCCTTCAGGTCCACGCCCTGACGCGAGACGTACCGCGCATATTCTTTCAGGGCCGAGTCGACCTCGGCGTCGGTCATCGAGTCGGGCGCGTCGACGGAATTCAGCGCGAGCAGCGCATCCAGCACGGCGCGCCGCTTCTTCTCGGCCAGCGCCTGCTCCTTCTCGCTCGTGAGCGACTCGACCACGCGCTTCTTCAGGAGCTCGAGGTCGGCTCCCTCGGGAGCCTCGCCGCCGCGCGGCGTGAGCGCCAGACGCGCGAACTCGTCGTCGATGGCCGGCAGCACACGCTTCTTGAGCGCGATGAGGTTCACCGAGTAGAGCACCGTCTTCCCCGCGAAGTCGGCGTCGGACACGTCGCCCGCGAACGTCTTCTGGAAGCTGACCGTCATGCCGGGCTCGGCGTTGCGCAGGTGCGCGGACATCTCGGGCATCGTCCGCTCGCCGCCCACCTCGATCATGGTCTTCTCGGCGTCGAAATCCTTGCCGTCGCCCTGCGGAAAGCTCCCGTGGATGTCGACGAGCGCGAAGTCGCCGTCGGCGGCCGGACGATCCTCGATGGGGTCGTACGTGCCCTGCCCCTCGCGAAGGCGCTCGAGCAGCGTCTGCACCTCATCGGCGGAGGGGGTGACGCTCTCGGACGGAACCTTGAGGCCGCGGTAGTCTTTCGGGACGACCTGGGGTCGGATCTCGAGATCCACGCGGAACGAGAGCGGCGCGTCGAGCTCGAACTTCAGCTCCTCGATCTTCGGACGGCCCAGCGGCACGAGGTTCTTCTCGACCATCGCATCCTGCACCGAGTGCTGGATCAGGTGCTCGAGCACCTCACCCTTCAGCTCCTCGGCGTAGCGCTTCTTGATCATCGCCACGGGCGCCTTGCCGGGGCGGAACCCCGGGAGGCGCGCCTGTCTGGCGATGGAGCGAGCGGTCTTCTCGGTTTCCTTCTGGACTTCCTCCACAGGGATCTCGAGCGTCATCGATCGCCGGGTGGGGGACTCTTCGGTGTAGGAGGTGATCATCGTCCCTCTTCAATCATCCATACGGATGAAAACTGAAATTGAGTCATTGGAAAGTGGTGCGGGAGGAGGGAATTGAACCCTCACGGGTTGCCCCACCGGATCCTAAGTCCGGCGCGTCTGCC
>JBDSFL010000170.1:0-16812 GCA_039919545.1 Thermoanaerobaculia bacterium
CTGAAGAGGCGCGGAGGATTGAAGCTTCCAGGTGCCGAGGTCGCGCGAGATCAGATCGAGGCGCGTCAGCTCCCCACGCCAGTCCTTCCCGGTCCAGCCGCCAGCCAGGCGCACGTCGACCGACTCCGCGCCGGAGCGCTCAGCTCCTTTGCTCTCGGGGGAGCCCTTGCTCTGGGCGGTCAGCGAAAGCTCGTGCCGCGCGCGCGTGCCGCGTCCCGTGAAGGTGAGAACGTCCACGCTGCGCTCGCCCAGCTTCACGCCGGTGGCCTTCACGTCGGCGACGAGAGCGCCCGAAGGCGCGAGGTCGACATCGAACGTGCCCTCGAGCCGCGCGACCCTGCGCGCGTCGTACGTCAGGGATTCCCCCTCGACCGTGGCGCGAATACGCACACCCTTCTTTGGCCCGTCCACCCGTCCGCTGGCGCGAAGAGCCCCGCCCGCTCCGTCGAGCACGGCCGCGAGGTTCGGCGCCGCCAGACTCCAGGTGAACGCGTTGCGGTTTCCCAGCTCGCCCTGCGCGCTCGCCTTGGTTCCGCCCACCTGCAGCTCGAGCGTGCGCACCTGCGTCTGCTCGCCCTGGATATCGACGACGGCTCCGCCCGAAAGCTTCTGATCGCGGATCGACCCGCGCAGCGAGGCGAGCTCGACGTGGGCGACGGGTCCTGCCTTCTCCAGCCTGCCGGTCGTCTTCATGTCGAAGCCGAGACGGCCTGGCCACTCCGTCCATTTCTGGCTCGGGTCGAAGCCGTCACCTTTCACGTCCACGCGCCACGTGACCTGCGGCTTCCAGGCGACGTCGGCCGAGCCGGCGAGCGTGCCGCCCAGGAGCGCGCCCTGGATCGAGGACAAATTCATGCGGTCCGGTGTGCCCTTCCCCGCGACGCTCCACTGACCGGACGGAATCTGGGCTCCTTCGAGGTCGGCCTTCAGCGCGAGCGCGTAATCGTCGAGCGTGCCCTTCAGCGAGAAGTCCCCCCGGCGGCTGAACGCCACGGCCGGGCCCGGTCCGCTCAGCGGCCAGCGCAGCGCGCTCCAGGCACCGCGCAGGTCGAGAAGCATCGGCTTCGGAGGAGAGCCCAGCACGACCGTGCCCTCGCCGGTGAAGACGGTCGGCGTTCCCGGCACGGTGAGCTTCAGAGCTGCCACGCGCAGCTCCTCGTCCTTCTTCACCAGGCGGAACTCGGCGTTCAGCGGTCCGAGCAGTCCGGAGCGCGATGAGACCGCACCGTCCACCGCGAGCGCGGCGGGAGGGCCCTTCAGATGGATCTTTCCGTGCAGGTCGGCCTCGGGCCAGCTCGGGTCGAGCTTCTGCGGCTTCAGGCCCGCGAACTCGAGCGTGGCGTCGACGCCGAGGTCCGAGAGCGGATTCGTGAGCTCGGCGCGCAGGTGCGCATCGAACGGGGCGCTCAGCACCTGGTCGACGCCGAGCTTCTCGAGAGACCCGCTGAACGAGCCCTTGGCCTCGAAGGGGGGCATGCCCGCGCGCCGGAACGTGAGCCCGGTGCGCAGGGCGATCGGGTAGCCGCCGATGGGGGTGACGTCCCCTTCCGCGTTGACGTTGAGGAGAGGCGAGACGACGGCGAGCCGGTCGACGTGGACCTTGTCGCCGATGGCCGAGGTGGAAAGCTCGATCGAGTCGATGACGAGCGGGTTCTTCGGATCCGCGGTCGAGACGACGATGTCGCGGATGGTGGCCTGCCGGATCACCACGTTCACGGGGAGATGGATATCGGTGAGAGGCTTGTCCTTGTTGTCTTTCTCGGGGACGAGCACCGCACGAACCCCGTCCGCGTCGAAAGACTTGATGTCGAGCTGCTTCTTCAGGAGCGCGGCGAGATTCCACGTCAGGCGCACGCTCTTGATGTCGACGGTCATCGTGGCGGTCTTGTAGTGGAGGCCCGTGATCGTGAGCGGGCTCTTGAGCGTCCCCTGCAGCGAATCCACTTTCACGGCACCCTTCAGGAGAATCCCCACGCGCTGGAAGAGAAACCGCGTGCCGGCCTGCGTGCTCACGAGGAAGAACAGGATGATGGCGCCGAGCACCACCGGGCCGACGAAGATCACGACGAAGGCCTTCAGCAGCCGCTTCCAGAGAGGCTTCTTCACAGGTCGGGCCCCACGGTCAGATGAAATCTCAGGGGATTGCCGGGCAGGCTGAGCGCGAAGGCCGCGTCGCCGCGCACGGTGCCGATGGGAGATCTCCAGCGCAGGCCTACGCCGGCGCCCACGCGCAGCGGCTCGGAGAAGGTGAGCGTGGCGTTCCCCGCGTCGACGAACGTCGCGGCGCTGAAACCGCCCCACTTGTCGAGGAACTTGTACTCGTACTCGCCGCTCACGACGCGGACGATCTTTCCTCCGATGACGTTCCCTTCCTCGTCCAGGCTCCCGAGGCGATTGAACGCGTAGCCCCGCACGCTCTGGTCGCCGCCGGAGAAGAACCGGACGCGGGGAGGGAGGATGCGGAAGTCGTTCGTGATGGTGTAGCCCAGCTGCGCGCGCGCGATGACGCGGCTCCGACTCTTCTTGCCGAAGGAGCGGATCCACTTGCCGTCCGCCGTCACCTGGCCGAAGGAGCCGTTCGAGAGCACCGGCTTCACGGCGAAGCGGATGTCGAGCTGCAAGCGGAAGCCCCTCGTCGTGTAGACGCGATCGTCGGCCACCACGCGTGACCAGTTCGCCTCGGGGATGAGCAGGTACGAGGTCCCCGTGTCGAGCCCGACCGTATAGGTCTCGCGCTGCTCGGTGAGGGACAGCACCTCGTGCCAGCGGCCGCGCAGCCGCGAGAGGCTCACGCCCGCCAGCGCCGTACGGCTCTTGCTGGTGGCGGTGTCGAGGTTTGCGAAGCCCGCCTGAAACGAGAGGACGTCGGTGCGCGGATACGGACCGGGGATGTAGTAGCGCGCCCACAGGCTCTGCTCGATGCTCGACAGCTTCATGTCGGCCTCCGCACGGTGGCCGCGCTTGTTGAGCCGTCGGAACTCCGCGGTGCCGCTCACGCGCGGGCCCGTGTCGGTGCCGTAGCCGAGACCGAACGTGAAGCGCCGCGGCTTGCTCGGCTCGAGCGTGACCTCGATCGGGACCTGCCGCCCGATGGCCTCTTCGCGACGCATCTCCACTTCCACACGGCTGAAATACGGGCTGTCGCTCAGGCTCCCCTGAAATCTCAGAAGCTCGTTGGCATCCAGCGGCTGCCCCTCCGTCCAGGTGATGTAGCCGCCGAGGAGATTTTCATTCAGGAAGCTCTGCTTGAAGCGGGTGGGCCCGAAACGGTAGCGCGGGCCGGTGTCGAAGTGCAGCACGATGTCCGCCGTGTACTTGGCCCGATCGACCGCGATGCGGCTCTCGGTGAAAGCGGCATCGAGGTAGCCGTTGTCGGCGGCGAAGTCCTCGAGCTCCTTCTTGGCGGCTCCATAGACGCTGGAGTTCACGACCACTCCCTGCTTCAGGGGAAATTCCTGCGCGAGCTCCACGAGCTCGGACTCCGAGGCGCCATCTCCCTTCAGCTGCAGATCGAGAGAGGTGACCTGGAGCTCGGGCCCGGGATCGATACGGTACTGCGCCCGCCAGCCCCGTTCGTCGTGCGTGAGGGTCGCGTCGATAACGGGATTGAAATAACCGTAAGGCTCGAGCGCCGTGCGGATCTCGTCGGTCGCCTTCTTGTGCAGCTGCCGGATGCGCGCCTCGGTGAGGTTCTTGTCCTTGCGCGCGTCGTCGATCGAGAGCACCGACAGGACGTTCTTGCGGATCTCGCCGCTCGGCAGGTAGCTGCGGATCACGCCGCCCAGCCCGAGGACCTCGACCCGGAGCTTCTGGTCGTCCGCGCCGGCGACCGCGGAGGCCAGGAGCACGAGCAGGAAAGTAGAACCGAATGCTTTACGTGTCACGTCATCTCGCCGGCAGCGGCTGGTCGGGATCGGCCTTGGGAATCTTCACGGCGCCGGGCTCTGGCTTCACGCGGATGGGATGCACCGTGTGGCAATAGGCACGCGTGAACTCGGCGCCGAACAGGATGATGAAGGACGTGTAGTAAACCCACGAGAGGATCACCACCAGCGAGCCGGCCGCACCGTACGCGGAGCCCACCGCCGTCCCTCCGAGGTAGAGGCCGATGAGCCACTTGCCGATCCCGAAGAGCATCGATGTGACGAGGGCTCCGAGCCAGACGTCCCGCCAAGCGAGCACGGCGTCCGGCAGGATCCGGTAGATCAGCGCGATGAGGAGGCCGAAGACGAAGATCGAGAGGAGTGCGTTCCCTCCCTCGAGCAAGAGCACGGGCAAGCTGGTGTGTCGCTGGATGTAGCTCTCGAGCGCTCCCAGCGCCGCGCTGAGCGCCAGGGAGACCATGAGCAGGAAGCCGATCCCGAGAATGAGCCCGAAGGAGATGAAGCGCTTTCGCAGCAGCACGCGAAGGGCCGCTCCCGGTTTCGGCGCGACGTCCCACACGCGATTCAAGGCGTCCTGCAGCTCCACGAAGGCGCCGGTCGCACCGAAGAGCAGCGTGAGGGCGCCCAGGATGCGCGCGAGCAGAGCCCCTTCACTGCGCACGACCTTCTTCAGCATCTCCTGCACGGCGAGCGCCTCGGCGTGCCCCATGAGGCTGCCGAACTGCTGCACGATCTGGCCGCGCACGGCCTGCTCGCCGAAGAACGCCCCCGCGATGGAGACGACCAGGATCAGAATCGGCGCGAGCGAGAACATCGTGTAGAACGCGAGCGCCGCGCTGCGGCTGGTGGCGTCGTGCGCGTTCCAGTTCGACGCGGTCTCGACGATCAGCTTCTTCCACCCGGCCCAGTTCAGCGACATTCAATGCTCCAACGCATCGCGAATGAGATCACGCGATAGAGCCACAATAGCAAGGGCAGTGCCAACTGCTCAGTTGTCGATGCAAGCGGCCGGAAGTCGTCCGCGAGGCCCCCGCTCACGAACCTGTGCGGGGGCGTGAAGAAAGCTACTGGGACATCGGGATGTACGACCCGTCCGAGTTGGCCGCGTCGTTCAGAACGCCGTAGGCCACGAATCGCGAAGCCCCGCTGATCTTCTCGATGCGCGCGTTCCCCGCGTCCACGCCGAGCGACCCCAGCGGCTGTCCGTACTGCGTCCACTGGCCTGGCGCGAGCGTCGTCGTCACCGCGGTGCCCAGCGATGCGCCGTCCCTGCCGACGTAGGTGATGCGCAGCGTGATGGAGTCGCCGGCATCACCGCGATTCACGATCGCGAGGTTCGACCGCTGGAGATCGTTCTGCTGCAGCCCGTTGATGGAGGCGGCCTGCGCGGCCGATTCGCCCAGCGTGAGCCCGGGGTAGTAGAGACCGAAGGTGCCCGAGCCGGTCAGGGCCGCGGTGAACGTGCGCGCGCCGACGGCGAGCGACGAGGCCGTCGTGCCCGCCGCGGCCTTCACGAGGAGCGCTCCGCCCACCGCGCTGCCATCGGAAGGAATCGCCAGCCCGCCGCCCCGCAGGTACGCGATGGCGTCCGGGATGATCCGCTGCTCGCCGCCGGAAAGCGTGAGCGCCGTCTGGCCCGAGCCCGAGCCGAGGGAGGCCGTGTAGACGAGCGTGAGCGCCAGAGGCGAGGTCGTGAGATTCGCGAGCGTCAGCTCCGTGGTGTAGCGGCTGCCGCCGAGCCCTCCGACGTTCAGTACGATCGGGACCAGGCGGTCTGCGCCGCTGAGATCACCGGGCAGCAGCGGCGGGATGAAGGAGCCGTCCGACGTGAAGGCGTCGTTCAAAACGCCGTACGCCGAGAACGGAGAGGTCCCGGAGATCCGCGTGATGACGGCGCGCCCCGCGGTGGCCTTGTTCGCGAGCGGCGTGTTGATCTGGGCCCAGCCGTAGGGCGAAAGGGCCTGGTTCGCGAGGAAGCCGAGGTCCTCGCCGAGGGGCCCGAACAGCTGCACGCTGAGCGAGATGGATTCGGCGCCGGCGTTCACGAGGGCGATGTTGGAGCGCTGGGCCGCGTTCTGCTGCAGTCCCACGAGGACCGCGCTCGAGCTGGAGGTGGCCGCCGCGGAATAGAACAGACCGAAGCTACCGCCCGAGCCAGGCGTCGATGTGCGCCCGCCGATGAAAACGTCGCCTGCGGCCGCGCCCGCAATGGTCGCGCGCAGCGTGCCCACCTGGCCGCTGCCATCCGCGGGGATCGGCAGGTTCTTGCCGCGCAGGTACGCGATCACGTCGGGGACGATGGTCGATGCGTTCGGGGCCAGCGTGACGCTGGCATAGCCGGAACCTGTGCCGACCGAAGCCGTGTAGAAGAGCAGGACGGTGGTGGCGATCGAGGAACGCGACGCCAGCGTCAGCTCGGTCGTGTAGTGGCTGCCTCCCACGCCGTTGATATCGAGCACGACGGGCAGCAGGAGCTCGGCGCCTGACGCGGACGGTGTGGTCACGGTGACGGGCACGGTGGCCGTCGCGGTGGCCAGCGCCGGGTCGGTGACGGTCAACGTGACCGTATAGGAGCCGGGCACGGCGTAGGGATGATCGATCTGCGCGCCGGCGCCGGTCGTGCCGTCGCCGAAGCTCCAGCGATAGGTGAGAACGTCACCGTCCGGATCCGAGCCGACCGCCGTGAAGCGCAGCGCGCTCGCGGCCACGACGCTGCGGCCGGACACCGGCTCGCTGATCGCGGCCGTGGGCGGATTGTTCGTCGTGGAAGCGGAGTTCGCGATCTCCCACGCCCCGCGGCCGTACGTGCCGATGCGGATCTTCCCGCCATCGGGCATCAGCTCGATGCCGCGGACGGGAACGTTCGGCAACCCCTGGCCGTAGCGCGCCCAGGTCGCGCCGCGATCGGGCGAGCGGTAGACGCCGATGTACGTACCCACGAAGAGGACGTTCGGGTCTCGCACATCCTGCTCGATCACTTCTACCGGGAGATCGGGGAGCCCGTTCAGCTGACCGCTGTGAGAGATCGGGGTCCAGGCGACGCCGCCGTCGATGGAGGCGAAGACCCGCTCCTTCCCGGCTTCGGCGATGGTGCTCGTGGCGAAGAGCTTCCTCGGGTCGGTGCGATCGAAACGCACGGAGGAGAGCGTATTGACCGGAGTTGTGCCCGGCTTTTTCCAGGTCTTGCCCCCATCGGAAGAGAGGTAGATGCCGGCGGAGTTGGCCGCGATGGCGAGATTCGATCCGTTCGATGGGTCGATCGAGAAGTCGCGCACGAGCGCGATCCCGGAGATCGAGGCCGACGTGCTCTTCCAGTTCGCTCCGCCATTGGTGGATTCCCAGAGGCGCGTGGACGTCGCCGTATAGACATGCTCGGCGTCGGTCGGATGCCTCCGAAGAATGGTGTCGAAGCTCTTGTTGCTGTCGTTGAGGCCGGTCGTCGACCGGAACGTGTTCCCGCCGTCGGTCGACAAGCTGATCCGCTGCTCTTGCGAGGAGACGAGGACGACCTGCGGATTCGTGGGGTTGATGAGACAGCCGAACCCGTCTCCTCCCGCGACCTGCGTCCACTCCGTGCCGCCGGTGCGCCGGCTCGAGCCGTTGTCCTGCGCCCCGCCGAAGACGAGATCGGGGGCCGCTGGGGTCTGGCAGATGTGGGTGAACTGCAGCGTGGTCAACCCGCGGTTCAGGTGGACGAAGGTCGCTCCGCCGTCGGTGGAGCGGAAGATCCCCCCGTCGTTCCCGAAGTAGATCGACCCATCGGTGCCCTGCACCTGCGTCTGCTGGTCGGCATGAAGGTACGGGTATCCGCCGCCCGCACGCCAGTCCGTGATCTCCCGCCAGGTGCTCCCTCCGTCAGTGGACTTGTAGGTGTCCAGGCCTCCGGCGTACACCGTGTTCGGGTTGCTCGGGTCGATGCTCAACGCGAGCGCGTAGAAGCCCTGCGTACCCGCGAGCGGCGCTGTGGTGTTCGTGCGGGTCCAGGTCTCTCCGGCATCGCTGGAGCGGACGAAATCGAGCGTTTGGCCGAGGTCGCTGGTGCAGCCGTTCGTGTCCGTTCCCTCTTTCACGGCCAGGGCGTAGACGATGGCGGCACTGCTCGGTGCGGTGGCGACGGCGATCCGCGATCGGATCGGGTCATCCGGGAAGCCGCTCATCTTTTCGGCCCAGGTCTGGCCGCCATCGGTCGATTTCCAGACGGAGCCTTTCACGAAGGGCGTCGAGAAGGAGCAAGCGCTTCCCTGGACGGCCTGCACCGCGTACGTGAAGGTCGATGCGAAGACCAGAAGCGGGTTGACCTTCGATCGCGAGATCGATGCGGCGAGCGGTGACCCGGTCGCATTGAGCGTCTTGCTCCAGGTGTCTCCGCCGTCCGTCGTCCGAAAGAGGCCGGTGTTCCCGGCGGCGAGAACGATCCGCGCATCGGCCGGATCGACGCTCAGAGCCCAGTAGGCGGTCGCCGGAGAGGTGGCGGTGATCTTCCACGTATCTCCCGCGTCGGTCGATCTCAGAAAGCCGATTCCGGGAGGAGAGAGGTCGAGCGCCGCGACGTTCCCAGCTCCCGATCCCGCGTAGACGCGGTTCGGATCGGACGGGGCCACCGCGACCGCTCCCGTCACGGTCGAGCCGACGTCATCGGTCAGGCTGCGCCACGAGGCTCCGCCGTCCGTCGACTTCCAGATACCGCCGCCGCTCGGAGCGACATAGATCGTGTTCGGATCGGTCGGGTGCAGCGCGATCGAGAAGATCATCCCCGAATCGTTCTCGGCCGCGGTCGGCACCTGCCCGGTACTGTTGAACGTCGTCTTCGAGCTCGGGCCGATCGAGCTCCAGGCCGGAATCGCGAGGGGCTGCCCGACGAGCGCGCGGGCCCGCGCAACCTGGCGCGTCCGCTCGGCCAGCCCTTCCACCGCGGCGCGGCGCTGGATCGCGGCGATGTCCCGCGTGCCGTAGCGCTCCTCGAACGTCGCTTCGCGCGCTTTCATCCGCTCGCGCCGCTCCTGGAATTCGCTCTTCTCGTCGGCGACGGCGGCCGTTGCATGAAGGATACCGACAAGCGCGAGAGTGCCGGCCAGGAAGCGATTGAACGAGCACTGGCTCGGGACTGGAAACATGAGGGCCTCCTGACGCCCGGGGCGCCATTGCTGCAATCTATAAAGGTACCACCGAGAGCCATACGAGCCGCTATCCGTGACGCGGCTCACGTTCCGCGATCGACGGGGTGATAGCCCACGAACGCCGTCAGCTCTCGGCGCACGGTCTCTTCGATGCGCCTGGCCTCGACCTCGAAGGAGATGCGAGCGTACGCCTCCGCTTTTCCAGCGCCGCGCGCTCGAAGCCGGAAATATTCCGCGGCGTATCGCGACCGGAAAAAACGCGTCTGCTGGAATTGCCGCACGTGGGCCAGCTCGTGCGCAAGGAGCGACAGCGCTTCGTCGTCGAACACGTCGAGGACTCCCGGCGCAAGGTAGATCCGGAATCCGCTCGTGTACGCGGCGGGAGAGATGACGGCGAAGCTCCTCACGTGCCATGGGAGGCGCTGACAGAGGAGGACGCGGCGCAGGTCGAGCTCGGGAAAATGTGGCCCCAGGCGCTCGCAAACCTCATCGGGGAGCGAGCTCGCTGCTAACATTCGTTTCCAATGACTCGCAAAGAGGAGTTCCTGTTGCGCAAGGCTCTCATTCTGCTCTCGTCGGCCGCCCTGGCTTTCCTGACGATGGTTCCGGCCGAGGCGCAGAACGTCGTGCCCAACGCCGACTTCAATTCGACTGACGTGTCGAACTGGAATCCCCCCATCAATTTCGTGATCTCTTACGACGCGCTCGACGCTTTCGGGAGTCCGACGTCCGGCTCGGCGCGCCTGGCTAACAATTCCCCCACCTCCTTCAACTCAGGGGGCTCGTACTGCCTGGGCACCGTCACCGGGGGCGGGAGCTACGACTTCGGGGCGATGGCCCGCGTGCCTTCGGGACAGACCGGGTCTGGGTTCGTCAGCGTCGCGGTCTACTGGTATCAGAACAACTGCAACGGGACGCTGTCCACCATCACTCCGGCCTCGTTCTCGACCAGCGTGCCGGGCTTCGACACGTGGTCTGCCCTCAGCAAGAGCGTCACGGCTCCCGCAGACGCCACCAAGGCCGTCATGTACCTGTTCGTGAACATGACCACCGACGGCACCAACCTGCAGGCCTACTTCGATCGGATTTACTTCGGCCCTCCGGGCACGATGCCCGTCTCGCTCCAGCACTTTCGCGCCGAGTAGTCGAATCCGGCGCGAGCCAGTGATGCCTCAGCCCAGGTTCGCCACGGCGCGCCCGGGCTGGACCGCGGCGATGAACCGGAGCTTCGGGTTCTCCTTGATGGCGCGCTGCATCGCCCATTCGCTTTCGAACAGCACGAGCGGGCGCCCCTCGAGGTCGAACAGGCACGCGGTGCGCCCCGGATCGTCGAAGCGGGCGGGCACGAAGCCGTCGCCTTCCACCCAGCGGGCGTACAGGTACGGCAGCCGTGCGAACGAGACTTCCGCGCCGTATTCCATGCGCAGGCGGTACTGGATGACCTCGAACTGCAGCACGCCGACGGCGCCCAAAATCGGGTCGCGCTCGAGGCGGACCGGGTCGTAGAAGACCTGCACGGCCCCTTCCTCCGAGAGCTGGTCGAGCCCCTTCTTCAGCTGCTTGCGCTTCAGCGGATCCATCAGAGCGACGCGCACGAAGTGCTCGGGCGAGAAGCGCGGGATGCCGTCGAACTCCACGAGCGTCTTCTCGGCGAGCGAGTCGCCGATGCGGAGCGAGCCTGAATCCCAGAGACCCAGGATGTCTCCCGCGAAGGCCTCTTCGATGAGCGTGCGCTCCTGCGCCAGGAACTGGAGCGGCTTCGTCAGCTTCATCGGCTTGCCGGTGCGCACGTGGCGCACCTCCATGCCGCGCGTGAAGCGCCCCGAGCAGATGCGCAGGAAGGCGATGCGGTCCCGGTGCGCCGGATCCATGTTCGCCTGGATCTTGAAGACGAATCCGGAGAAGCCGTCGCCCGCGGGCTCGATGCGGCCCGACGCCGTCTCCCGCGCGATGGGGGCCGGGGCGAGGTCGAGGAAGCGCACGAGGAACGGCTCCACGCCGAAATCGTTCATGGCGCTGCCGAAGAAGACCGGCGTCACCTCGCCACGCAGAAACGCGTCGCGGTCGAACTTGTTTCCCGCCGCATCCAGCAGCGCGATCTCGTCCGAGAGCCGGCGGTGCGCGTCGGCCCCGATCGACTCGATGAATGCCGGGTCGTCGAGCGCCATCCCCTGCGGCACCGGGCGCGCATTCAGCTTCTCGCCCCGCTCGTAGCGGATCAGCTCCCGGGACCAGCGGTCGTAGATGCCCTGGAAATCCGGGCCCGAGCCGATGGGCCAGCTCACGGGGCTGCACGGGATGCCGAGCACCTTCTCGATCTCGTCGAGCAGGTCCATCGGGTCCTGACCGCTGCGGTCGAGCTTGTTGATGAAGGTGACGATCGGGAGCCGCCGCATGCGGCAGACCTCGAACAGCTTCACGGTCTGGGGCTCCACGCCCTTGGCGCTGTCGATGAGCATGACGACGCAGTCGGCGGCGGCGAGCGTGCGGTACGTGTCCTCGGAAAAGTCGTTGTGTCCCGGTGTGTCGAGCAGGTTCACGTGATGGCCGCGATACTCGAACTGCAGGACGCTGGTCGTCACCGAGATGCCGCGCTCGCGCTCGAGGTCCATCCAGTCGCTGGTGGTGTGGCGGCTCGCGGCGCGCCTCAGCTTCACCGAGCCCGCCAGGTGGATGGCGCCGCCGTAAAGCAGCAGCTTCTCGGTGAGCGTGGTCTTCCCCGCGTCGGGATGCGAGATGATCGCAAACGTGCGGCGACGGGCGATCTCCGCCTCGAGGGAACGGTTCGACATGATCATGTGGCTGTTGCCTGGAGCGCCGCGAAAAAGGTTCCCGTGCGCCGGCTGGAAGCCGTCGAATCTAGCATATCCAACCGGTTCTTCGGCGCGCCGCGACGTGGAGGAGATGGTCAGGGATACGAGGGGAGCTTCCCCGCCGCGTCGAACTCTCCTGCGTGCGTGAAGAGGTGCGCCGCCCAGAGCGCGCGGCGTCCCGCCTCCATCACCACGTTGCGCAGCGTGCCGGGGGAAAAGAGCACGTTCGGGAGAAACGACACGTGCGCGATCCGCGCCGGCGCGGGGAGCACGTCGTAGAGGATCTTCTCCGGCTCTGATTGCGCGAGGCACCACGACCCGAGACTCGCGAGCGTGAAGTCGTCCTGCGCCTTCTCGAGCTCGTTCAAGCGCAGCGCCATGTCGGCAAGGCTGCCCCCGCCGGCCCGCGCCGACGGAAGAAACAGGCGGACGAAGACGCCGTTTCCCAGCTCGGGGTGGCCGACGTCGTTGCGCACCTGGAGCAGGCTCGACCCGGCCGCGGAAAACGCGTCCTCCGTGCCGCTCGGTTTTCGAAATGGAAAGCGAGCGTTCAGCCCCCGCGGCTCGGCCAGGGCACGCGCGCCCCGTTCGCCGAGCTCGCGAGCGATCGCGACGCACTCCTCACCATCATCCCAGCGCGACGGAGCATCTCCTTCGGGGACGATGCGGGCCCCGGCCAGACGCAGCATCTCGTCCGGCTCGACGCGGCGCCCCGAACGCGGATGGGCGCTCCGGTCCGCCGAGAGGCGCGTGGCCTCGACCAGGCCTTCGGCACCCAGCTCGGCATAGGTAGCCTGCAGCACCGCGGCGACGGCGAGTCGCGCGACGAGGAACGGAGCCCGCTCCCCCTCGATGAAGACGCCGGACCAGAGGCGCACCCGCCCCTCCCCGCGGCAGAAGCCCGCCATCGGCGGGAAGCGCATCAGGGAGACGAGCGTGTCGTCGAGCTCCGCGGCCCCGCCCGCGGGCAAACCGGCCAGGGCGTCCGTCTCCACGTGGACGCGGCAGCCGACCACCCCGTCATCCTCGATCGGCTGCCCCACGCGGATGTGCTGGGCAAATTCGTGAGGCCACCAGGTGAAGCCGCGCGGGGTGCGCTCGCTCCACGCCTCGTCCACCATCAGGGCGCCGAAGAGGCGGTCGACGAGCTCGGGTCCGGGGTCGATCACGCGCGGAGCTTAGTTGATGGAACCGGTCCCATCCCTGCCGACAGGGACCGATCGGATCCTCGTTCGTGCTCTCCTGGCCCCCCGACCTCCCTGGGGAGCCGCGAAATGGAAACGCGATAGACTCGCCGGACGCGTGGTGGACACCGCTCGCGAACAGAATCCATCAGCCGCGGATCCTTTCGCCTCGTCGAACTGAGATCTATACCTATTCGCAGCCCCCTGCCCGGCGTAGGCGGCAGCGACAACACGTCGAGCATGGCCTCCATGCTTCATACCAACTAAGGACGAGAGATCAGAGATGAAACCACTCCGCGTCGGCATCATCGATATCGTCTCCCGCGGCCCCACGAAGGCCCTGTACGCCCGTGTGATGAACGCGAACCTCGCCAGCATCATGCCGCAGGTCATCGGCGTCTGGTGCCAGGAAGAGGGCCACGACGTCGCCTTCGTCTGCTACACCGGTTCCGAGGATCTGCTCCAGGAGCTTCCCAGCGACGTCGATGTGGTCTTCATCTGCTCCTTCACCGAGGCCGCCCACACGGCCTATGCGCTGAGCAACCTGTTCCGCTCGCAGGGGGCCATCACCGTGCTCGGCGGCCCGCACGCGCGCTGCTATCCCGAAGACGCGCGCCGCTACTTCGACTACGTCCTGGGTTTCACGGACCGTGAGACCCTGCGCTCGGTCCTGTCGGATCGCTCCCAGCACCGCCCCTACGGCGTCCACGTGTCGGCGCGGCAGCAGCCCAGCGTGCTCCCCGGCGTGCAGGAGCGCTGGCCCTTCATCGAACCCACGCTGAAGAAGGCGCCCGTCATCAAGATGGTGCCGATGCTCGGCAGCCTCGGCTGCCCCTACACCTGCAACTTCTGCATCGACGCCGTCGTCCCGTATCAGCCGATGGGCACCTCGGTGCTGCACGACGACCTGAAGTTCCTCCTCACGAAGTTCAAGCGCCCGCTCGTGGGCTGGCATGACCCGAACTTCGGCGTCCGCTTCGACGAGACGCTCGACCTCATCGAATCCGCCGTGCCCGAAGGGGGCATGGACTTCATCGCCGAGAGCAGCCTGTCGCTTCTGGCCGAGCCGCACCTGAAGCGGCTCAAGCGGAACGGCTTCAAGGCGATCCTGCCGGGCGTCGAGTCGTGGTTCGACCTGGGGAACAAGTCCAAGACCGGCGCCAAGCAAGGGCTCGACAAGGTCAAGCAGGTCTCCGAGCACGTCAACATGATCCTCAGGTACATCCCGTACATCCAGACGAACTTCGTGCTCGGACTCGACACGGACGAGGGCGCCGAGCCCTTCGAGCTGACCAAGAAGTTCATCGACCTGAGCCCCGGAGCCTTCCCGGGCTACTCGCTGCTCACCGCCTTCGGACGCGCCGCGGCGCTGAACCTGGACTACCAGCGCGAAGACCGCGTGCTCCCCTTCCCGTTCCACTTCCTCAACAACAACCAGGCCATGAACGTGAAGCCCCGCAACTACGAGTGGGCGAAATTCTACGAGCACGTGATCGACCTGACGCGCTACTCCTTTTCCAAGAAGGCCATCGCGCGCCGCTTCGCCGCCACGCCCGGAGGCCTGCCGAAGTTCATGAATTTCGTGCGCGCGGTCTCCACCGAAGGGTACGGGCGCCTGGCGTACTACAAGGAAATTCGCAACCGGCTCGACACCGATCCGCAGTTCGCGCCGTACTTCGAGCGCCAGAGCACCGAGCTGCCACAGTTCTACGTCGATCTCGCCAAGAAGGAGCTGGGCTCTCTCTGGCAGTGGCTTCCCGAAGGCGGCCTCCACCACGATCCTCTGGCGTACCTCAAGGCCGAGAACGCCGGGAAGAACGTGGTGCCGATGACGGTCGTCCAGGAGCCTGTCGCCCTCGAGGCTCACGCCTCCTGATACTTCAGGCGTCGCGATTCGTGAAGGGGCGGCAAGGAGCCGCCCCTTTTCTGTTCACCCTTGAGCCGGCTGGCCTCGCGCCGACTACTCGATACCGAAGAAGCGCTGCATCTTGGCCAGGAGCGAACCGTGCTCGTCCTGAAGCCTCTTGCGCTTGGCTTCCTCGGAGAGGTTTTCTTTCACGCTCATCAGCTCCACGTCGCGCGCCGCCAGGATGCCGGCGATCTCCTCGGCGATCTTCGGTCGGGCTTCGAGCACCTTCCGGAAGCGCTCCTTCTCCAGGCGCCAGCAGTCCGTCTCGGTCAGCGCGACGACGGTCGCCTTGCGGACTTCTCCGGTCAGCATCCCCATCTCGCCGAAGAAATCGGGAGCTTGTAGCTGCGCAACCGCGCGGGAGGGCACGCCGTCCGTCGCGACGCGCACCTCGACCGTCCCCCGCGTGAGGATGTAGAGGTGATGGACGGCCGCCCCTTGCACGACCAGCGCCTCGCCCGGCGAGAAGGGAGCGAAGATCAGCGAATCGGCCAGCAGCTCACGTTCTTCGCTGGTGAGCGAGCCGAAGATCGACACACCCTCGAGAGCGCTGACACGCGTCGTATGCTCACGCGCGCGGTGGCGCGTGCGGCGGGCCGGGTTCTCCGATTCGAGAAACACCGTGCTGGCCGGAATGGAAAGCGAGATCCCGGCCCGCCTCAGCGCGTAGTAGATCCGCGAGCGCACCACCGAGTCGGTCGGGTCGTCCAGGAAGATGTCGGTCAGCCAGTACCGCACCGCGTAGACCGCCCAGCTGTCCTTGAAGTCGGTCAGGATGACGTTCGGGCTCGGCGTGGCCGAGACGTTCGGGATGGCCTCGCGGCAGAGCGCCTCGGTCACCGTTTCGAGAACATGAGCGGGCGAGAAGCGGTAGTCCACATGGAAATAGACCCAGCGCCGTTCCTGCAGCGGGCCGGCCACACGCCGCCCCTGCAGCATGATCGGATTCTTCATCAGCGCGCTGTTGGGGATGATCAACGTGTCGCCGTTGCGCGTCTCGATGGACGTATGCCGCCAGCTGATCTCGCGGATGATCCCGGACACGTCGCCGAACTTCACCCAGTCGCCCGGAGCCACCGAGCCGTCGAGCTGCAGCGCGACGCCCCCCATCACGTTTCCCAGCGTGTCCTGCAGGGAGAACCCGATGATGGCGGTGACCACGGCCGACGTCGCGACCACGCTCGTCACGTCCACGTGATGGAGCGTGAAGAGATAGAAGACGAGGCCGACGTACGAGAGCGCCACGACGAGATCGCGCGCGATGCGCGGCAGCTCGATCCGGATGGCACGCAGCAGGACGGCGAACACGAACACCGCACCGAGGCCCAGGAAGGCGATTCCCTGGAAGAGCAGGCTCAGGAAGTGCAAGGCGTTGACGGCGCTCGGCATGCCCGCGGCCGGGATGGCGCCCGCCACCACCCGCAGCACCAGCGAGAGCAGGTACGCGAGCCCCAGCTGTGCCAGGTGCCGCCGCTCCTTTGGCACGAACACGGCCACGAGCACCGCCAAGACCGAGAAGGCCAGCCCGAGCCGGAGGACTTCCGGATGAAAGAGAAGCGCCTGGAACGCCTGCGTCATGAGTGCGCTGAAGCTAGCATGAGACGCCGCAACTTCCCAGATTTGCCGCGCTCAGCCGATCGTCAGCGTCGAGCTCCCGATCGTCTCGATGAAGCGCGCGCCGAACGCCTGAGAGGGGGTGGACACACCGGGGGCCACGGTTCCCGCGAGCACCCGCTTCACGATCGCGACCGAAGTCTCGCTCGTCAACGCATACCCTTCCAGCGTCTCGAGCGTGCCGGTGACGACCACGTCGCCCTTCGTCACGCGCCCCCACAGATAAGACCGCTCCCGCGCGCGCTCCTCGGCGTTCGGTCCCTCTCTCTTTTCGGCCTTCTTCTTCAGATA
>JBDSFL010000671.1:0-8198 GCA_039919545.1 Thermoanaerobaculia bacterium
CCGGCGCCGCCGGCACCGGCTGTGCTGCCGGCGCGGTCGGCGCGGTCACCACGGACGCGGTCGGCGCGCAGCCGGACATCGAGAGCAGAACGGTGGCGGCGCCGAGAAGGAGACGGAGCTTCACGAGACGCATCATGCGGTGACCTTCCGTGGACCGCGGAGCGTGCCCGCGAGAGCCCCCACGCCGAGCGTGGTGAGGCTTCCGATGGCGGCGTACCAGGGCCAGGCGATGGAGGTGGCGGTGCGGACGACGAGGATGACGGCGATGCCGGCGAGCATTCCGACGAGAGCCGAGCGGGGCCCGGCCCGCTTCGTGATCGCACCCAGCAGGAAGACGCCGAGCACGGGCCCGTTCAGGAGAGACGCGACGGAGAGCACGTTGTCGAGCGCGGAAGCGGGGGAGCGGCGCACCGCCAGCCCGACCCCGATCTGGGCCGCGCCCGCCACCAGCGTGAAGAGCTTCGAGAGCCGCAGCGCGCTGAGGTCGGCGTCGACGCCCGGCGCGGGAAGAGCCGTGAACCGCGCCTTCAGCGGCCGATACAGATCGTTCAGCGCGGTGGCCGCGACGGAGTTGAGCGAGGACGACATCGCGGCAGCGAAGATTGCCGCCACCACGAGCCCCGCCAGCCCCGAAGGCAGGTGGTGCGTGATGAAGTCGGGGAACACGCCGTCGGGGCGCAGGAACGGGAACGCCTTGGCCCCCGCGGCGTATCCCGCCTGCTCGAACGGGCGATGAAACGCGAAGAGCAGCAAGCCGATCGTGAGGAAGCCCGCGAACTGCAGGAGCACGATGACTCCGGACGAGAGCAGCGCCGCCGTCGCGCGCCGCGGCCGATCGGTGCAGAGGTAGCGCTGCACGAGATACTGATCGGTGCCATGCGTGGACATCGTGAGGAAGCAGCCGCCGATCAGACCCGCCCAGAATGTGGTGAACGAGCCCTGACCCGAAAGGGAGAAGTCGAAGAGCCGCAGCTTATCGAAGCGCGCGCCCAGCTCCCAGGCGGCCGGCAGCCCGCCCGGAATCTTTCCGGCGATGACGACCGCCGCGGCGATCGCCCCCGCGATGTAGATGCCGAGCTGTGCCACCTCGATCCAGATCACGGCCTCCATCCCGCCCCAGAGCGTGAAGAGGATCATCACGATCCCGATCCCGATGATGGAGATCGTGACGGCCTGCTCCGCATCGGACGCGGGCCGGAACGCACGCCACACGGCCGCCAGCACGATGGCCGTGAGGAGCAGCCGGATGCCGTCGCCGATGCTGCGCATGAGGATGAAGAGAGAGGCCGCGACCCCCTTCACCAGGTTGCCGAAGCGGCGCGTGAGGAGCTGGTACACCGTGAGCAGCTCCCCTTCGAAGTAGCGCGGGATGAAGAGGGCGGCGATGACGATGCGTCCCAGCAGGTAGCCGAAGACGAGCTGCAGGAACGTGAAGTCTCCGCCGCGCGCGTAGGCGATGCCCGGGACGGAGATGAAGGTGACGGTGGAGGTCTCGGTCGCGACGATGGATGCGGAGATCGCCCACCACGGGACGTTGCGGCCGCCGAGAAAATATTGTGCGGTGGTCTTCTGGCGGCGCGAAAACGCGGCGCCCACCGCCACCACCCCGGCGAGGTACCCGGCCACGATCAGGAGATCGATGAGACCCAACGCCGGGGATTCTGCGGGTAAAGCGCGATAGAATCACCGAACTATGCATGTCGAGGTCCGGAAATCGGAAGACATCGTCATCGTCGACCTGACCGGGAAGCTCCTGGCCGGCGTCGGAGACGAAATTTTGCGCGACGTCGTCAACGAGCTGCTGGCCGAGAACTGGAAGAAGATCCTCCTGAATCTTTCCGGCGTCTCCTCCATCGACAGCGCCGGCGTGGGCGAGATGGTGGCCAGCCTGAAGGTCACGCAGCGCCTGGGCGGCTCGCTGAAGCTCCTGAACCTGAACGAGCGCGTGAAGGCCAGCCTCCATCTGAGCCAGCTCCTGCCGCTCTTCGAGGTCTACACCGACGAGCATGCCGCGCTGGAGCATTTCCGGCAGGCCGCGCAGCCCGAGAAATCGACGGCATAGGGAAGTCGGCGAGGTCGGCTCGGTCGGCGCTCCACTCGGCCCCCGCCCTGTTCACCGCGCGAGGAATCCCCGCTCTTCGTCCGAGCCTGGAACAAGCATTTCGCTAGAATCGCCTCGATGCCGCTTGCACGGCGGAATGACCGGCTCACAGGTGACGGCTCGTCGGGTACGGCGTGCTGAACGATGCCGGCACGAACGACGGGAACTTTCTCGCTGCGCCCGGTTCCGAGTGAATCCGCCGGCTCGCCGCTGAAGAAACAAAAACCGGGGAAACGAAAGAAGGCAGTGTGATGGCTGACGTCGACTCGCGCGCGGGATCGGGCTATGCGACCTCGGAGATCCTCTCCTACGTGGGTGACCTGCATGCGCGGCACGACGCGGGGCTCTCCGCTGCGTTCGCAGCGCCTCAGAGCGAAGACATGCCGGCGATCCAGGTGGGGCCGTCTGAAGGAAAGGCGCTCGAGATTTTCCTGAGGCTGGTGGGGGCGCGCCGCGTGGTCGAAGTCGGAACCCTGGCCGGGTACTCGGCGATCCGCATGGCGCGCGCGCTGGCGCCGGGCGGCCATCTCTTCACCATCGAGTTCGAGCCGCGGCACGCGGAGGTGGCGCGGAGCCGGATCGAGGCGGCGGGATTCGCAGACCGCGTCACGGTCCTGGTGGGCGCCGGGCTCGACGTGCTGCCGACGCTCGTGGACCAGGGGCCGTTCGACGCCGTGTTCATCGATGCCGACAAGACCAATTACGACGGTTACGGCCGCTGGGCGGCGGCGAACGTGCGGCCGGGTGGGCTGCTGCTGGGCGATAACGCATTCCTCTTCGGACGCCTTCTGGAGCAGAGCCCGGAGGCTGCGGCGATGCGCCGATTCCACGAGGAGGCGGCGCTGCACTTCGACACCGTATGCCTGCCCACGCCCGACGGGCTGCTGCTCGGCGTGCGCAAAGGCGTCCTCGCTCCGGAATCGTCTGGAGCGGCTTGATCAGGCTCGTCCGTTGATCCGCCTCGTCCTCGTCGGCGGGGGGCACAGTCATCTCGAAATCTTGCGCCGGCAGATCCTGACGCCGCGCCGCGACCTTTCGCTCACGCTCGTCTCCCAGTTCGATCGACAGCACTACTCGGGAATGGTTCCCGGTTTTCTCGCCGGCCTCTACAGCGAACCGCAGATCTCCTTCGAGCTTTCGCCGCTGGTGACCCGTGCGGCCGGCGTGTTCACACGGGCGCGTGTCGCGGGCCTTCGCCCCGGTTCCCGCCACGTCCTGCTCGAGCACGGCGAGCCGATTCCCTACGACCTGGTGTCGTTCGGCATCGGGTCGGGCGTGAGCGGCAGCGACACTCCCGGCGTGCGCGAGCACGCGTTCTCCGTGAAGCCGATCGGCCAGGCCGTGGCCGTGAAGGCCGCGCTCGAGACGCTCGCGGTGCGCGCCCGAGGGAATGGCTCACCTGCGCGCGTCACGGTCGTCGGGGCAGGCGCGGCCGGATTCGAGATCGCGTGCGCGGCTGAAGCCGTGCTGTCCGGAGCGGCCGTGCTCTCCGGAACCGCCGCTCAGGTCGTCCAGCTCGTGGATGGCGGAGACCAGCTGCTCGCCGGCACCCCCGAACCCGTGCGTCGGCTCGCCCTGAAGGCTCTGCGCTCGAAATCCATCGGGCTGCGCCTGGGCTCGCGCGTCACGGCGGTCAGCGCGAGCGGGGTGGTCCTCGCAACCGGGGAGACGCTCCCATCCGATCTCACGATCTGGACGACCGGCCCGGCTGCCCCGGAGGTCTTCCGGGATTCGGGCCTGGCGCTCGATCCGTCCGGCTTTCTCCTGGTGAACGACGCGCTGAGGTCTATCTCCGATCCAGCGGTCCTGGGCGCGGGCGACTGCGTCTCGCTCGAGAGTCATCCCGAAACGCCGAAGGCGGGCGTCTACGCCGTGCGCGAGGCGCCGATCCTGTGGGAATCCATCACGGCGGCCCTCGACGGAATGCCCCCTCCGCGATATCGCCCGCAGAGCGGCTTCCTGTCGCTTCTGTCCACGGCCGACCGGCGCGCCGTGCTCCACTACGGCCCGGTCGCCCTCTGGAGCTCCCTCTCCTTCCGCCTGAAGGACGCCATCGACCGGCGCTTCGTCCGGCGTTACCAAAGGCTGATCTGAATCTCGGTTCAGTGCTGCGAAACCTTTCGGGGCGTGGGGCGTCTCCTGGAAGATGGTCAAATCGTCGGCCATGAGGGAATCAGCGACCACGGACGCGGAAGACCTCGAACGGATCCGGCGCGGAGAGCCGTCCGGAGCCGCCTCGCTCTTCGAGAAGTACTCCGCATCCCTCCTTCGCTTCACCGACCGGATGCTCCAGTGCCGGTCCGACGCCGAGGAGATCACGCAGGAGGTCTTTCTCAGGATGATCACCCGTGTCGAGCAGTACGACGGTTCCGCGCCGGTGGCGTCGTGGCTCTTCGCCATCGCGGCCAACGCCTGTCGCGACCGCCTCCGCAAGGGGCGCCGTGCCGGGAACGTGTCCATCGATGCCGTCGCCGAGCCGAGCGACAAGGGTGAACCGATCGAGCACCGCCTCATGGACGAGGAACGCAAGCGCGCCGTGAGGCGTGCGCTGTCGCTACTCTCCGAGGAGCAGCGCGAGGCGCTGGTCCTCGCCCGCTATCACGGGATGCCCTATGCCGAGATCGCCCGCACGCTGCAGATCAGCGAGGGCGCGGTCAAGACCCGGATCTTCCGCGCCATGGAAACCTTGAAGGCGCGCTTCACCGAAGGAGACTCACCATGGAATGCCGCGACGTCCTCGTAGCCGAGGTCGCCCGCCTGTCGGGCGAACCCGTTCCCGTCGCTCCCGAGCCGCTCGAAGCCCATCTCGCCGTCTGCGCGAGCTGCCGCACCGAAACCGAGGCGCTGGCCGCCACCTGGGACGGCCTGGAGAGTGATCCTGACCTCGAGGTTTCCGAGGATTTCCGTCGTGACACGCTCGAGAAGATGGCCGCGGCCACCATCGCGCGGCGGGGAAGCGGCAGCCTTGCCGTGCCCCGCAACATCGTGGCCTTCCGGCCGAGGTCGACGGGCCGCATCCTGCTGCAGGCCGCGACGCTGCTTCTCGCGGCGGGCGCGGGCTACTTCGCCGCGCGCGTTTCAACCCGCCCCATTCTCATCGCCGGCGGCACGGGCATCAGCGGCACGGGCGCCGTTGTCCCCGAGCGCATTCCCGTGACGACCGAGCGCACCGTGGACGTCTCGCGCAGCCTGCCCGATCTCTCCACCCGTCCGAAGCTCGCCAACGTCGCCTACAAGGCCGCCGATCCCGCGGGACGCATCGGCGTCTCGTTCGATGTCACCACGCGTTACACCCTCGTGGGGCGGCCGGAGGAGCGCGGCCTGGCCGAGCTGCTGGCGTACCTCGTGTCGGGCGCGGGAGAGACTGCCGGGGCCCGCGGCCGGGCGATCGATCTCGTCTCGCAGCACGTGAAGGAAGCTTCTCCCGCCTCGCCGCAGATCGTGAAGGTGCTGGCCCAGACGCTGAAGTCCGACAAGAACCCCGGCGTGCGAAAGAAGGCGGCCGACGCCCTCGCGCAGCTGCCGCCGAGCCCGGAGATCCGCGACGCGTTCGTGAACGCGCTGAAGACCGACAGCAACCCCGCCGTGCGCATCCTCGCCGTCGAGGCGCTCGCGCGCTCGGCCACCGATCTCAAAGACGAGACCACCATCCAGACGCTGCGCGACAAGGCGGGCGACGAAGGTGAGAACGGCTACATCCGCGGTCAGGCCGCGCTGGCGCTGAACCGGATCAGGTCGTGAGCAATCCCGCAGTGACTATTTCCAGCAAGGAACGTCTCCCTGACATGAGAAATGCTCTCGCCTCTTCGCCCCACGACGTGCCCTCCCGCACGTTCCCCACCGGCCTTCGGAGCCGCGTGATCTTCTGGACCGCGGCAATCCTCGGCTTCCTCCTGCTGTCGCTCGCGACGGTGCTGAACGCCGATTCGCTGAAGGCGACCGCCAGCCGGACCGAGCGTTTCAACGCCACGGGCAACATCCGCTCTCTGGCCGTCGAGAACATCTCCGGCGACGTGAGCATCGCCATCGGTCCCACGTGCTCGGCGGTCGTCGAGGTCACCGCCCGCGCACGCACCGAGGCGCAGGCCCAGCAGTGGCTCGGGAAGTCGAAGGCCTCGTTCGAGAACAAGAACGGCGACATCGTCCTCTTCGTCGAGGATCCTGGTACCAGCATCCGGCGCACGGGGCGCGGCTGGAGCGTGCACAGCGACCACGACGGCGAGTCGTTCCGCGTCGACGTGCGCTACACCATCACCGTGCCGGCGGGCACCCCGGTCCACGCGTCGTCGGTGAACGGAAACATCCAGGTGCGGGGAGTCTCGGGCGAGCTCGAGCTTTCCACCGTGAACGGCCGCATCACGTTCGACGGTGCCCGCCACGACGCGCGGCTGAGCACCGTGAACGGCAACATCGATGGCAGCTTCGCCGAGCTGCCGCGAGGCACGGACGTGAAGGCCGAGACGGTGAACGGCAACGTCACGCTGCGCCTTCCCGCCAGCGCCGGCTTCAAATTCACAGGCCGCACGATGAGCGGCGACATCGCCTCCACGTTCGCGCTGCCCGCCGCGGCGAGCGAGAGCCGCGAGGAGCTGGACGAGATCCGCGCCGAGAAGGAACGGATTCGCGCCCAGCAGCGCCGGGTGAAGGAGCAGATCCGCGAACGCGCCCGTGAGAAGAAGTCCGAGCGGAAGGATCGTGAGAAAGACCGGGATCAGCACCAGGGCGAGATGGAGATCGACCTGTCCGACCTGAACCGGGAGCTTGCCGAGATGAACCGCGAGCTGGCCGAGATGGGCCGCGAGATCTCGCGCAACGTGACGGTGAATCTGAATCGCTCGTACGAGGGCAGCGTCGGGAACGGCGGCGCCAGCATTCACTGCTCGAATCTCAACGGCCGCATCGCGATCCTGCGCGAGGGGAGCGACGAAGGGGACGCGCGCTCGATCGTCTCCTCGCGCTCGGCCCGCATCATCACCGTCCCGTCCGCGCCAAACGCGCCGCACATCGTGGTGCGCGCGCCGCGGGCGCCGCAGGCGCCGCGCGCCCCGCTCTCTCCCCGCGCCCCGCGCGCGCCCCGGGCGCCGCACGCGCCCCAGGCTCCCGAATCGCCGGAGGCTCCCGAGGCGCCCGAGCCACCGGAACTCTACGAGCCGGAGAGCCCGGAGGAGAGCTCCATCATCCGCGGCAACATCCAGGGCGACTTCTACTCCAGCCTCCCCAACGGCGACATCACGCTCGGCAAGGTGAGCGGAGCCGTGAAGGTGTCCACCAACTCGGGCCAGATCCAGGTGGAGAGCGCAGGCAAGAACGCCGAGCTTTCCTCGTCCGGCGGCGACGTGCGCATCAATACGGTCGCCGGCGAGCTGACGGCCAAGACGAACGGCGGTGACGTGATCGTGGGGACCGTGGGCGGAAATGCCCGCCTCGAAACCATGGGAGGCGACGTCCGGATCCGCTCCGCCGGCGGAGCCGTCATCGCCAAGACGGGGGGCGGCGACGTGCGCCTCGGGAGAGTGAAGGGGAGCGTCAAGGCCGAGACCGCGGGCGGTACCGTGGACTGCGAGATCGTGGTGGCCGACACGCGCATGGGCTCCGAGCTCTCCAGCCACGGAGGCGACGTGAACGTGCGGCTGCCGGCCAACTTCAAGGGGCAGGTCGACGTTCGGGTGTCGGGCGTGGACGACGAGAGCGACTACATCGTGTCCGAATTCCCCGAGCTCGCGGTCACGCGGCGGTCGGGCTCGCAGATGGCGTCCGGCGTGCTGAACGGCGGCGGTCCGAAGCTGACGATTCGCTGCGTGTCGGGCACGGTGACGATCCGGAAGGGCCCCGCGGTCTAGCCTCGTCATTCGAAACGGGCGCGCGACGTTTGCGAGCCGCCCGATCTACCGGGCGTGAATTTTTCCCAGCAGCCATTCCATGCAGGCGAGGTGCTGGCGGTCGTGGCTCGCGAGGTAATGCAGCAGCGAGCGCAGCGTGAGCGACCCGTACTCCGCGAAGGTTCCGTGCCGCTCGAGCTGAGCTTCCGTGAGGCCGCGCACGAGACCCAGGGTGATCGAGCGCGCGGCGCGGAAATCGGCGAGCGCGCGTTCCGGCT
>JBDSFL010000007.1:0-3143 GCA_039919545.1 Thermoanaerobaculia bacterium
GGCTCCCCAAAGGTTGGCGAGACGTTTGACAACGGGGGAGAAGGGTTGGATGGCAAGGCGGAGGAGGGATGCAGCGCAGGCGGGGCGGCGTCCCGTCGAGCACGGCCGACCGAACGACAACGCCGCCAGCAGGCCCTTATCGCTCCTCCTGGCGATTGGATCGAAGCGAGTGGCATTCCACGCTGAGTGAGCGTGCTCCTCGGTTCAACACATCAAGGAGGAAGCCAGGAGCCCGTCGGAGGCGCGCTTCGTCTGGGCGGCCTAGGACGGAGATGCCGAGCGACAACGGCGAGGCAACCGGACTCAATCACAGTCTCCGTCCGAGAGGCGCCGACTGACACCCCCCTCGCGTTCAACTGGCCGGCGCCGTTCGCCAGGACGAAGTGGGCCTCCGGCGGGCGGCTCCAGCGCGAGACTTCCGCCGAACGACACAAGATTGAGCGCCTCGATCGTGCGGCTTTCACAGAGCAGCTCCGGCGAACCGCTCCCGGAACGGGTGCCTCCGCCGGTCTACTGCAGCCACCGGTGCACCTGGACGTTTTTTCGCGTCGGCCCGCCTCTCAGGGCTTCTTGACCGCCAGCTTCGCATCGCAGTCGACGACGTGCTTCTGGAAGATCGGGAGAGCGCGATCCGAGCTCTTCGTCGCGATCTCGACGGCTCTGGCGTACGACTCGCGCGCGGCGGCGAGATCGCCTGTGGATTCGAGTCCTTCTCCCAGGCTGTCGTGCGCGTTTGCGGAGCCGGGGTGGGTGGCGACGTTGTAGCGGAACGCCTCCAGCGCGCGGCCCGCGTGCTTCGCTCCCAGCTCGGTGTACCCCAGCAGGTTCACCAGCACCTCGGGGGGCGCGCTGGACGTTCCGAATCGCGTCGCGAGCGCCCCGTAGTGGGCCTTCACGGCGGCGAGATCGCCCTTGGGCCGTCCCGTGACCACGTCGATCGGGTAGCGCCACCCTTCGAAGATCTTCAGCAGTCCCTGGTAGTACGCGAGCAGGACGCCCGACCCGTGATCTTCTTCGCTCAGCTCGAGCGCTTGCCACGAAAGACCCTTGGCGCTGGCCTTCTCGAGGGTGCCCTTCAGCTCGGCGAGGTTCTTCCTCAAGCCGGGTCCCTCGTTGCCCATCGTCACGTAGAGCGTGGCGTTCAGCTCGTTCCGGCCGGCCAGGAGCTGCTTCACTTCCTCGAGAGGCCTGTTCTTATCCCAGTTCAGCACGGGGCTGGCAGAGATGACGCCCCCGAACAGCGCGGGCCGTGTGGCGAAGGCGTGCAGGGCGAAGACCCCCCCGAACGAATGGCCGGCAAAGGCGCGGAACGGGAGCGTGCGATAGCTGCGCTCCACATGGGGGATGAGCTCCTTCTCGACGAAGTTCAGAAAGATCTCGCCTCCGCCGCTGGACGCGAAGCCCGGTTGGGAGAGGTCCTGAGTGGGCGTGAGGTCGTGCGTGCGATCTCCACCGGCCGTCGAGATGCCCACGACGATGAGCGCCGGAATCTTCCCGGAGCGCGCGAGGAAGTCGACCGTCGTGACCGTGTGCTGGAACTGATACTCGCCGTCGGTGAGGTAAAGAACGGGGTAGCGAAGGGTGCCGGCCTCGTAGGCGGCGGGCGTGTGAACGAGGATGGTTCGCTCGGTGCCGAGGATTTCCGAGCGGAGCTTGAACGTCGTTCCGATGGAGATGGAATCGTCCGCCGCCCGGATCGATTCGACAGGAACGAGGGCGGTGACGAACAACGCGGCAAACGCGAGGTGCTTGAGCGGGCCATGACGCATCGGAGCCTCCAACGCGAAATGCTTCTCCCCCGACCCTCGAAGATCGCAGGGACGGCTCGGGCAGCCGGAACGCGCTGTTCCTGATACGAGCCCGCCTGGAAAAGGTTGATCTGGCTCACCGGAGGTAGACTTTCCGGCAACAGCTCGACAGGCGCGAGAGAGGCAGGCAGACGTGACCCAGCGTCATCTGGAAATGAGTGCGATCAGCGCTTTCTCCATCCTCGCCTGCTTCAGCGCGTGGCGCCTCATCGCTGTTTCGGGAAGCGCTTTCCCCTGGATCTGCGCGGGGGCAGCCCTGCTGGGCTGGGTCGCGACCGATCTGTTGAGCGGCCTGGCGCACTGGGTCTTCGATTCGTGGGGGAGCCCGAGCACGAAATTTCTGGGCGCCGCGTTCATCCGGCCTTTTCGCGAGCATCACGAAGACCCCCTTGCGATGACGACGCATGACTTCGTCGAGACGAACGGGTCGAGCTGCCTGGGCTGTCTGCCGCTCCTCGTCGCGGCTTCCACGATGTCGATGCCCTCGCGGCCGTGGGTTTTGCTCCAGGCATTTCTCCTCTTCACCTCGCTGGGTCTGATGCTCGCCAACCAGTGCCACAAGTGGGCGCATCTCGACGAGGCCGCGGCAGCGGCGCCGGTGCGGTGGGCGCAGCGCCTGGGGCTCGTGCTCGACCCGGAGCACCACCGGCAGCACCACACGCCTCCGTTCTCCTCGCATTTCTGTACCGCGAGCGGCTGGATGAATCGACCGCTGAACTTCGTTCTTTGCTCATGGCGGTGACTTCCGGCTTGCGCCTGGCGATCGGAAAACGCGCGGGCGTGGCCTCGGGGCTGCTCGGCATGCTGTGCGTTCTCGGAGAGCTCTGCTTCCTCTTCCCGGATCTGCTGGTCACGCCAGACGCCTTGCCGATGTACAAGCAGCACCTCGGCCTCTTCCGGGCGATGCTCGAGGGCTCCATCCTGCTCACGTTCGTGCTGGGCGCCGCCGGTCTCGTGCTCGCCCGCCCCAACCGTCACGGGCTCGCGGGCCTTTTGCTCGGAGCCACGGCTCTGCTGATGGGCGGCTCGAAAGCCGAGGCGATCGACATCGCCTCGCCGCGCGCCTTCTCCGTCGGGCTCGACTACTTCGTGCTCGAGCTGCTGGCGCTGGGCCTCGTGTTCATCCCGCTCGAGGGAATCTTCGCGCTGCGGCCGATGCGTGTATTCCGCGAGGGCTGGCAGACCGACTTCAAGCACTTCTTCGTGAGCCACGCCGGCGTGCAGGTCTTCTCCTTCGCCACCCTGATCCCGGTGCAGGTGGCCCTCGGCTGGACCACGCGCTTCGCGTTCCGGGAGGTGGTGGCGAGCCAGCCGCTGTGGCTGCAGTTCCTGGAG
>JBDSFL010000060.1:0-4871 GCA_039919545.1 Thermoanaerobaculia bacterium
GTGAAGACGGACGCTCGCGAGATCGGCTACGTGATGGGCTCGGGCGACGACGTTCCGGGAATCCTCCGGCAGCTCGGCCTGAACGTGACCCTGCTGACCGACGACGCCCTCGAGACGGCGGACCTCTCGCGCTTCCGCACGATCGTGGCCGGTGTGCGCGCGTACAACACCCGGCCGAGGCTGAAGCAGCTGCAGTCCCGCCTCCTCGCGTACGTGAATGCCGGAGGCACGTTCGTCGTCCAGTACAGCACCTCGGGCGAGCTCGTGACCGAGCAGCTGGGCCCCTATCCGTTCAAGATCTCGCGAGACCGCGTCACCGTGGAGGACGCGCCGGTCACGCTGCTCGATCCCGCGCACGTCCTCGTCACGAAGCCCAACACGCTCGGCCCCGCGGACTTCGCGGACTGGGTGCAGGAGCGCGGCCTCTACTTCGCCGAGCCGTTCGATCCCCGCTACGAAGCCGTGCTCGCGAGCCACGACCCGGGCGAGACGGAGAAGAAGGGCGGCCTCCTGTTTGCGCGCGTGGGCAAGGGCGCCTTCGTGTACACCGGCTACGCCTTCTTTCGCCAGCTCCCGGCCGGCGTGCCGGGCGCGATCCGGCTCTTTGCGAACCTGATCTCGGCGCGATAGAAGGGAGCACGAGCAAGTTTCATGAGCACGCCCGCGCCGCCAGAGCAAGAAGGCGAGGAGGGAATCGAGCCTCCTCCGTTCTTCCGGCGCTGGCGCTCGGCCTACGCGGTCGTGATCGGAAACCTGCTCCTGCTCATCGTTCTCTTCTACGCCTTCTCGAGGCTCTTCGAGTGAGCGGGACGTGAGCGGAATCGACTGGGCGGTCCTCGGCGCCTCGCTGCTCTTCATCGTCGGCTTCGGTGTCTGGAAGAACCGGCACGCGCAGGATCTCAGCGCCTATCTCGTCTCCAGCCGGACGACGCCCTGGTACATGGTCGCCGTCTCGATCATGGCCACGCAGGCGAGCGCCATCACGTTCCTCTCCACGCCGGGCCAGGCCTATGCAGACGGCATGCGCTTCGTCCAGTTCTACTTCGGGCTGCCGCTCGCGATGGTCGTGCTCTCGATCACCGCGGTCCCGATCTACCACCGGCTGAAGGTCTTCACCGCGTACGAGTACCTCGAGAACCGGTTCGATTTGAAGACGCGCTCGCTCGCCTCGGGACTCTTCCTGATCCAGCGCGGCCTCTCGACCGGGCTCTCGATCTATGCCACGGCCATCGTGCTCTCGGTGATCCTCGGCTGGAACATCTACATCACGAATCTGGTCATGGGCGTGCTCGTCATCTTCTACACCGCCTCCGGCGGGGCACGTGCGGTGAACTGGACGCAGTCACACCAGTTCTTCATCGCCATGGTCGGCATCTTCTCCGCCTTCATCGTCATCATCCACTCGCTCCCGGCCGACGTCTCGTTCCACGAGGCGGCGCAGGTGGCTGGAAAGCTGGGACGCCTGAAGACGATCGACTTCACGTTCGACCTGAAGAGCCGCTACAACGTCTGGTCCGGCCTGCTCGGCGGCTTCTTCCTCCAGCTGTCGTACTTCGGCACCGACCAGTCGCAGGTGGGGCGCTATCTGGGAGGCCGCTCCATCGCGCAGAGCCGGCTGGGGCTCCTGTTCAACGGGCTGGTGAAGATCCCGATGCAGTTCTTCATCCTCTTCCTCGGCGCGATGGTCTTCGTCTTCTATCAGTTCGTCGCGCCGCCGGTGTTCTTCAATCCCGTCGAGGTGGCCCGGGCGCAGAAAGGTCCCTACGCGGGCCCGTTCAAGGACGTCGAGGCGCGCCATCAGCAGGCGTTCCGAGAGAAGAAGGTGGCGGTCGAGGAGATGGTGCGCTCCTTCCGCACGGGCGATCAGTCGCGAATCGACGCGGCGCAGAAGAGCGTGATGCTGAAGCAGAAAAGCTTCGAGAGCGTGCGCGGGGAAGCCATCGCGCTCTTCAAGAAGACCGACCCGCGAGCGGACGGCAACGACACCAATTACATCTTCCTCAACTTCGTCATCCACTACCTTCCCGTCGGGCTGGTCGGGCTCGTGCTGGCCGTCGTCTTCGCCGCCTCGATGTCGTCCAACTCGGCGGCGATGAGCGCGCTGGCCTCCACGACCGTGGTCGACGTCTATCTCCGGCTGATCCGCAAGAACAAGCCGGACGCGCACTACGTGCGGGTCTCCAAGCTCGCGACGGTCTTCTGGGGAGTGTTCGCGATCGTGTTCGCCGAGTATGCAAACCACCTCGGGACGCTGATCGAGGCGGTGAACATCCTCGGCTCCCTCGTGTACCCGACGATCCTCGGAATCTTCCTGCTCGCGTTCTATTTTCCGAAGGTGCAAGGCAACGCCACGTTCATCGGGGCGATCGTGGGCGAGGCGGTGGTCGTGGCGTGCTGGCTCGGCACCACGCTGCCGTTCCTCTGGTACAACGTGGTGGGGTGCGCGGTCGTGATCCTCGTCGCGCTGCTGCTGACTCCGTTCATGAAGCCGGTCCTCCCGGCAAAGGCCTGAAGAGCGCCTGAAAAGACCCTGAAAAGGAAATGGCCGCCCGAAGGCGGCCGATCCATCTCTCGTTCGCGACGAAAGAGCTATTTCTTGGCCTTCCAGCCCGCCAGCTCCTTCTCGAAATTGGCGACCGCTTCCGCGTCGGGCTTCTTCTCGGCCGCACGCGCGGCAGCCAGCGCCTTCTCTCCCGTGGCCACCGCGTCGGCGGTCTTGCCATTGGCGGCAAGCGCGCGCGCCTTGGCGGCCAGGTTCGAGAAGTTCGCGTTCATGCTGACCGACCGATCGAGCCACTTCAGCCCTTCTTCGGACGAGGCGGGAGTCTGCGCGGCATAGCTGCCCGCGCGCATCGGCGTCTGCCAGTCGTCGGCCTTGAGGCCGGCCATCGCCTCGCGCGCGGACGCCATCACCTTCGCGTTCACGTCCACCCCGATCGTGAGCGGAAGCCTGAGCTTCTCCCAGGCCAGCACCAGCTGGGCGGAGGTGGGCGTGAGGGCGGGGAACGAGAACGTCATCCACTCCACGTTCTCGCCCGCCTCGGGCTTCACCTTCAGCTTCAGCACGTCGTCCTCGGCCTTGTACTCGTAGCCCCCCTTGGGGAAAAACTTGTTGAAGATGACCGTCCACTCGTCCTTGCCGGGGATGGTGTGGAGGCTGTAGGTGCCCTTGGCGAGCTTCTGGCCGTTCACCGTGACGTCGTCCGCGAACACGATGCTCGTCGGCTCGTTGGCTCCCGTGCGCCAGACCTTGTCGTAGGGCACGAGCGTCCCCCAGATGGGGCGTCCCTTCACGCCGGGACGGCTGTACGTGAGGGTGACGTCGGTCGTGCCGATCGTCTGCGACACCACGCCCTTGGGGCTCGGGCGCGGGGGAGAAAATTCTGCGCGCGCCGAGGGCGAGAGTGAAAGGGCCGTGGCGGTAAGGATCACGGCTCGAAGCGGTCTACCCATCATGGTTCATCTCCTCTTTCTCAAAGATCGCGCCGATTGTAGTGGGCGCGCTGCGACAGCCGGTTCCGGACCGCGCGTTCAGGACGTCCGCTCACGATCCGCCTTCTTCGTCAGCTCCTTCCAGCGCCGTTTCTCGACCGCCGACGCGGTGCTTCCCTGGCGCGCCGCCAGGTATTCCGTTTCCCGTCTCAGCTTGGCCTGATGCTCCAGGCGGTCGCGGTCGAGCACGCCCGATTCGAGCGCCTTCCTCACGGCACACTGCGGTTCCTTCTCGTGGCGGCAATCGCGGAAACGGCATCCGGCGGCCAGCGCTTCGAGCTCATCGCTCGCGCCGTCGGATGAAGGCCCCTCGCTCCACGCCCGCAGCTCGCGCATGCCGGGCGTGTCGATGAGGAGCGCACCCTGAGGCATCCGGATGAGCTCGCGCCGGGTCGTCGTGTGCCGGCCGCGATCATCGTGCGCGCGGATCGCACTCACGGCCAGCTCCTCGCGGCCGAGGAAGCGGTTCACCAGCGTCGACTTGCCCACTCCCGACGAGCCGACCAAGGCGACCGTGCGGCCCGATTCCAGATACGGCAGGAGAGCGTCGACTCCCCCGTCGCGGGCGGCGCTCACGGCGTATACCGGTACGCCGGGTGCGGCCGCGCGAGTTTCGCGCAGCGCCTTCTCCGCATCGTCCGAGAGATCCGCCTTCGAGAGCACGATCACGGGTGCGACGCCGCTCTCGCGCGCCAGGGCCAGATAGCGCTCGAGCCGGCGGATGTTGAAGTCGCGGTTCAGCGACGTGACGACGAACAGCGTGTCGACGTTCGCGGCGAGCAGCTGCTCTCGGGATTCGGTCCCTGCCGCCACGCGGGCGATGCGGCTCGTGCGTTTCAGGATCGCGTGCACGATGCCTTGCGCGTCCTCGGGAAAGGCCTGCAGGGCCACCCAGTCTCCGACGCCGGGCAGGTCGGAGCTGGTCTGCGCCAGGTGGCGGAGCCTGCCGGTGGGTTCGCAGACGAGCTCCCCCGCCTCGGTCACCACGTGGTAGATCTCGCGGCTCTCGGCGATCACGCGTCCGGGCACCCGGCCGAGCGGTGCGTGCTGCTGAAAACACGCTTCGAAATGGGAATTCCAACCGTAGTTCTGTAGAGACACTTCTGACTCCTTCGGCAGCGAGGGAAGGAAGGAGGAACGGAAGCCGGGCGGCGTTCCGGAACGCAGGCATCGACCATGACGCTCTCGAGGCGCCGCGGGACCGCGTTCTAGCTCCTAGCTGCTTACAAGATCGAGTGTCAGAGGCCTATATACCTGGGGGAGAGTCTACCCGATCGCCGCGGTGCCGGCCACGTCGCCCGTTCTCCCCGACTGCCCCACCGCCAGCAACGATTGCTCGAAGGCGCGGAAGATCTGGGCGCCCTCCGCGTTCCCCAGCA
>JBDSFL010000076.1:0-4729 GCA_039919545.1 Thermoanaerobaculia bacterium
CGGGCGGAACGAGGGCACGTCCGGCCAGCGCATCGCGGCCGAGGGTGAGCGCGAGATCGATCACGCGGCGGCCCGCCTCGTCGTGAGCCTGCTCCCGCCGCGCGAGGAGATCGGCGATGAAGCGTCCTTCCGCCGTGCGCACGCCGGGCACGTCGCTTGTGGGACGTACGGTCCGGTCGCGAATGACGAGATGGGCCACCCGTGACGCGCACGCCCCCAGAGCCGCCGATGCACGAGAGCCGTATACCTGCGTTCCGAGCAGCGTGATCCGCACCACGTCGGCCGTCGTCGCGCCCGAGCGATCCAGCGCCGCCTCCACGCGTTCGGCGATCTCGCGGCCCTCGAGCTCGCCTACGTCGACCGCGACCTCCCGGATCAAGCGCGAGTCGGCAGGCAGCGTCTCCACGGTGGTTCCCTCGACGTCGAGGGTGACCTTGAGGAAAACACGCGGACCCGTCTCGTCCAGACCACGCCCCGACGGACAGCCCGAATATGCCGCCCGCGGACGGCCGCTGTCGTCCGCGACGACTTGCATGTGGTGGTGATGCCCCAGCGCGGCCCAGGAAAAGCCCGCGGCCAAGAGCTCGGCGCGCGAAAAGGGAGCGACGCGCTTCCCTCCGGTCGGCGCGTCGAAGCCGTCGTACTGCTCGTAGGAACCGTGCAGCAGCAGGAGAGAGTGCGTGGTGCCGGGATGCGCAGGAGACTGCGCGAGCGGTCGCTCGGCTGCCAGCGCAGCGGACGGAAACGCGCGGCCCACAACCGCGACGTCGGGACGGCCCGGAAAGGGCACGGTTGCCCACCGGGAATCCCGGAAGACGATCACGTTGTCGGGCCAGGCACGCATGCCGAGCGCCGAGAGCACGGCGGGGTCGTACCAGCCCCCGGGGCCGGCGAAGTCGTGATTTCCCGGTGCGATGAAAACAGGCCGCGGAGCAAAAGCGGCGAACGCTTCGAGAAGGCGGTGCAGCGTCGCGGCGGGGACGCACTCGGCATCCCACAGGTCGCCGGGGACCAGCAGCCCATCGGCTTCCACCTCGATCGCGGCGCGCACGGCGCGCTCGGCGGCGCCGTCGATCTCGAACTGCCGCACCGCGCGGAGCTCCGAGGGCCAGGAGAGCCCGTGCCCCGTGAGCGCCGAACCGACGTGCCAGTCGGAGCTCTGCAGCAGCACGAGAGGCGCGCCCTTGGGCGCGGTCACGATCGAGGAGTTCCGTGCGGTTTGCTCATTATCCGTCCCCAAGAGCTGAGCGATGCGCGTCGTCGTCGCACCGCTCTCGTGGGAGAACGGCGCGCTAGACGGCTTCCCTGGCGTTGTCGTCCTGAACCACTCCCGTGATGGCGCTTCGGGACATTTTAACCTTCACGGTGTCCGCGATCTTCACCCACACGATCTGGTCCTCGATCTGGGCGACCGTTCCGTAGATTCCGCCGGTGGTCACGACGCGGTCGCCCTTCTTCAGGGCGGAGAGCATCTCCTTCGTCTTCTTCTGCTGCTTGCGCATGGGCGCCAGGAGCACGAAATAGAAGAGGACGAACATGAGCAGATACGGAACCATCTGGATCAGACCGGACGTCCCTCCGATACCGGGAGCGGCCTGCTGGATTGCGAAGTTCATCAAGGGTCCTTTCGATTGAGCACCGGGACATTTGCCTCGGCTGCGACCAGTTCGTGGAAACGATTCGCGTCCAGAGCGTCCCGGATTCGCTGCATCAAGTCAAGAATCGCCTGGAGGTTGTGAACCGTGAGCAGCGTGGCGGCCGTGGGCTCGCCCAGCAGAAACAGGTGCCGCAGGTACGCACGCGAATGCCGCTGGCAGGTGGCGCAGCCGCACGCCGGATCGGGAGCCGCGGTGTCTTCCCGGTACCGCGCCTGCTTGATGGCGAGGGTGCCTTCCGACGTGTAGAGGAGCCCGTGTCGCGCCGCGCGCGTGGGCAAGACGCAGTCGAACATGTCGAACCCGTGAGCCACCGCGTGAAGCAGGTCGTCGGGCCTTCCTACACCCATGAGATACCGCGGCTTCTCGAGCGGGAGCAGCGGCCCCGTCGTCGCGACCATCGCGCGCATCTCGTCCTTGGGCTCGCCCACAGACAGCCCGCCGGACGCGACGCCCTCGAAGCCCATCGCCCCGATGGCGGCCGCGCTCTCGGCGCGCAGGTCGGGATGCATTCCTCCCTGAACGATGCCGAACTGAGCGCTCTTCGACGGACCGCCGGAGCTCACGGACGTGAGCTCCTCGAAGCGTCGGCGCCCCCGCAGCGCCCAGCGGTGGGTACGCTCCATCGAGAGGCGGGCCTCGTCGCGCGTGGCCGGATATGACGTGCACTCGTCGAGCACCATCGCGATGTCGACTCCGAAGTCCCCCACCTGCAGCTCCACCGCCCGCTCCGGCGTGAGGAGATGCGGCGAGCCATCGAGATGGCTGCGGAACAGCACGGCCTCCTCGGTGATCTTGCGCGTGCCCGAGAGCGACATCACCTGGTAGCCGCCCGAGTCGGTGAGGATGGGATGCGGCCAGCCGATGAAGCGGTTGAGGCCGCCGAGCTTGCGGATCAGGTCGCCGCCCGGGCGCAGCATCAGGTGATAGGTGTTGGCCAGCACGATCTCAGCTCCCGCGGTCTCGAGGTCCGAGAATCGAGCGGCCTTCACCGTGCCCGCGGTGCCCACCGGCATGAACGCGGGAGTCTCGACGGTGCCGTGGTCGAGCGTGAGGCGTCCGCGGCGCGGCGCGCCCGGAGCCGTGCCTTCGCGCGAGAGGATCTCGAACTTCAGCAACGCTGGGTGTTCAGAGCTTCAGCCGCGCGGAGAGGACGGCTCCGAGCGCGCTGCGGTCGGGGCGATAGATCACGGCGGCGTCCGCCTTGACGGGGCCGAAACCGATCCCCAGGCCGCCCGAGATGCGCTTGGTCTGATCCGGCGATTCCAGGTTGATCGACACGCCGCCGCGGAGAGCGATCACGCCGAGCGTCCACTCCACGCCGCCGCCCACCTCGCGGCTCTGGAGTCCGTCGATCAGCGTGTCGCTCTTGGTCACGTCATAGTCGGCGGCCACCACGATGCCGATCAGGGGAATGTGCACGGATGCGCCCACGCGTGCCTGCGGGCCGTAGGTGACGGACGCGCCCCGGTCGGCAATCGGGCCCTCGGTCTCGTCGAACCGAAACGAAGGATTGTTGATCGCCTTCACGACCGCCCCCGCGCGAAAGATTCCGACCTTCACCGCGACGCCCGCGTCCGCCGAGAAGGCAAGCTCGGTTCTCTCGGTCCCGGACAGGCTGCGCCGCCCGAGCTGGACCGTGTCTCCCACTTCGGTCGTGAAGACCGCTTCCTCTTTGCTGGAGGTGATTCCGCGAAGGAGGTGCGCCGATCCGGCCACCGAGATCCTTCCCCCCAGAAAAGAAATTCCTCGCGAGAGGCTCAGATCCTGGATCGTCAGCCCGCGAAACGCCGCCACGGAACGGTTGTTCCGGAAGCTCGTCGCGGGATCGTTTCCGGACTGCACGTGGATGAGATCGGCCCGGGTCGAGACTCCCGCCCAGGCGTACTCAGCGAGCCCGATTCCCCACCTCCGATACACGACGACGGCTCCGGCACGTCCATCGGCCAGCAAGCCGTTTCCCCTCTGCGACAGGGTGAGCAGAGCCGCACGCACATCCGCGGCGCTGGCGGCACCGGCCTGAGTCGAGAGCGTCACGGGATCGTTGCCCGAGATCAGCCGCAGCGGGGCGAGGAAGTCGCCGCTCTCGTTTCCTTCCGCACCCAGCGTGGCCGACACCCCCACGGGCGCCCCTTCGACGGCAGCGGGGTTGTCCAGGACGCCGCCGGCCGCATCCGCCAGTCCCACGGACGCGCCCCCGAGAGCCACCGAGCGAGCGCCGAAGGGAATGAAGGGCAGCTGCGCATGGAGCGCGCGGGACGTCAGCACGACGGCAACGGCACAGCCGAGACGAACCAAGGATGAACGAACAAAACGACTCATGTCTGGGGAGTGTAGAACTCCGTCGACGCGATTCGTTCTCACGATCTGGGCAGTCCATGGTGTTTCGTCGTTGACCGAGCGAATACCCGGTGCTATGTTCCGGCGTCTTTTGAGGGAGTGAATGCCGGATCTCGGACAAAAACACGATTGCTTCAAATGCGGGACGAAGTTCTACGACCTGAGGAAAACTCCGGTCCTTTGCCCCAAGTGCCACACCGACCAGAAAGAGGCGCCGCCTCTTCCTTCATCGCCGGTCATGCTCCACGCGGCGCGACGCGCCAAACGAGACGAGTTCGCCGATCCGGATCTCTTCGATCGCAATCGCGAAGAAGAAGAAGCCGGCGTGAGCGCTGAGCCGGAGGATCCGGCCGCCAAGAGCCTGAACGACGAAGAAGAGCTTCCGCTCGGAGAGACGCCCACCCTCGAGGGCGCCGAGACCGACGAGGACGACAGCTACTGACGTGCGGCGAGGGGTGCGCACCGCGCGCTCCTTGCCGCTTTCCGTGGCACCCCCATCGGTCCGGATCGCCATCGACCTCGGAGCCAACCTGGGCGAACCGGAAGCGGCCATCGCACAGGCGCTCATGGCACTGCGCGGCTTCGTCACGACACTGAGGGTTTCCCCGCTCTATCGCACGGCACCCGTCGGCGGCCCGGCCCAGCCCGCCTACCTCAATGCGGCCGCCGTCGGATTCACGCGGCTTTCGCCCGAAGAGCTACTCCACAAGTTCAAGGCGCTGGAAGAAGCGGCC
>JBDSFL010000118.1:0-6376 GCA_039919545.1 Thermoanaerobaculia bacterium
CGCAGAATCGTCGAGCTGGGAGATCAGCTCCGGCTCACACTGACGCTCGGCGCCGCGAAGGAGAGGTCCGCATGACGATCCGCACGCTCATCGTCGACGACGAGCCACCGGCGCGCGCGTGGGTGCGCGCGGAGCTCGACCGGCATCCGGATCTGGAAGTCATCGGAGAGTGCGAGGACGGGGTGAGCGCCGTGGAGACGATCCTGAGAGAGCAGCCCGACCTCGTCTTCCTCGACATCCAGATGCCAGGCCTCGATGGCTTCGGCGTCATCGAGGTCGTCGGACCCGAGCTGATGCCCCCCGTCGTCTTCGTGACGGCCTTCGACCAGTACGCGCTCAAGGCCTTCGATGCTCATGCCGTGGACTACGTCCTGAAGCCGGCCGGCGGCGACCGGATCAGCGCCGCCATCGAGAGAGTGCGCCCGCGGCTCGGCGAGGCCCCGGCCATCGCCGAGCTCCGGAGGATCTTGGCGAAGCTCATCGAAGAGGTTCGCTCGCGGCCCTCCCGAAGGGAGTGGCTCCTGGTCAGGTCGCCCGAGAACGAGGTGTGCCGGTTCGTCCGCTTCGAGGATATCGAATGGATCGCGGCCGATCGGAACTACGTGAATGTTCATACCGGCAAGCACGTCTACAGCGTGCGCGAGACGATGCGGAACCTGGAGCTCACGCTCGACCCAGAGCTGTTCCTTCGCATCCACAAGAGCGTGTTCGTGAACATCGCCGCCGTGCGCGAGGTCCGTCCCTGGTTCAACGGCGAATACCGGCTCACGCTCCGGGGGGGGACCGAGCACACGGTCAGCGCGACCTTCCGCCACAGGCTTCACGAATTCCGGAAGCTGGCTCCGTCATGACGCGAGCGGGCCTCATACTTCCCGCGATGCGAAACGCGCTACGGCCCGCCCTCGTGCTGCTTCTCGCCGCTGGCATCGTGGGCGGCTTCGGCCTCGCGCAGTCGCGCCCCGAGCCGCGCGCCTCTCGACAGGCTCGGCAGGAGCTGCGCGAGCACGAGGAGGCGCATGCCAAGCGTGTGCTCTCGCTGACCCGGGCCATCCAGCGCGGGTCCGAGATCCCGGTTCTTCCCGTCGAGGGCGAAGCGCGGGGCGTGGACGTGCTTGCGTACGATCTTTCGTTCTCGCTGGATCCGGCCGTCAAATATCTCGAAGGTCGCAACGCGATCCGCATCTCCGGCGTCGCGGCGTCCACGAGCTCGCTGGCGATCGATTTCGACGGGGCGTACGAGCTGGTCGAGACGAGCCGCGACGGACGCCCGGTCACACCGCTCACGCGCGAGGGCTCCCGACTCGTGATTCCCCTGGACCCGCCGGTGCGCCGCGAGGAGCGCGCCACACTGGCCATCGCCTTCAAGGGAGTGCCGCCGTCCTATTCCGGGCTTCAGTTTCTGGACACCGGAAGCGGCTTCGTGGCGACGAGCCAGGCCGAGCCCTTCGAGGCGCGGACGTTCTGGCCCTGCGTCGACGACCCTTCGGATCGAGCCGTCACCACCGTGCACGCGACGGTGCCCGACGGGTACGTGGTCGCCTCGGCGGGCCTTGCCAGCACCGTCGCCGCACCGGGAGGCCGCATCACGACCACCTGGCGTCTCCCGCAGCCGATCTCGACCTATCTCGTCTCGCTCAACGTCGGCCCCTACGTCACGCTCGAGGACACCTACACCGCGCTCGACGGCGTCACGACGATGCCCTTGATCTCCTATCTGCTCCCTTCCCATCGCGAGATGAACCGCGTGCGCATCGCCGATTTCCGCCGGCAGATGCAGGTGCAGGCCTCGCTCTTCGGCGAGTACCCGTACCTCGACTCCAAGTACGGCGTCGTGGAATCGATCTGGTCGGGGGGCATGGAGCATCCGACGATGACGTCCATCGGCACCGCGCAGCTCGGCAATCCCACGCGCAACCTGACGTTCCTGTTCGTCCACGAGCTGTCGCACCAGTGGTGGGGCGACCACGTGACGATGCGCACGTGGGACGACCTGTTCCTCAACGAAGGCTTCGCGACGTATGCCGAGGTGCTGTTCGACGAACGCGCGAACGGCGCGAATCCCGGCCTCGTCCTGTCCACGACCTACGACGACGGGCTCTACGCCGGCGCGCTCGCGCATCAGGTCGTCGCCCCCGTGGACGAACCCTTCCGCTTCACCGGGTCGGTCTATCGCAAGGGGGCGTACGCGCTCCACATGCTTCGCCGGCGCGTGGGTGACGAGGTCTTCTTCGCCGCGCTCCGCGCCTATGGCGTCAAGCACGGCAACGGCAACGCCTCGCGGGCCGACCTGCGGGCCGATTTCGAGGCGGAGAGCGGAATCGACCTCAAATCGTTCTTCGACCAGTGGATCGAGACGCCGTTCCGGCCGATCCTGCGCGCCACCTTCCAGAATCGCGCCGATGGCTCCGCCCGCATCGTGCTGTCGCAGAGGCAGACGCACGCGGTGGTTCACCCGCAGACGGGAAGCGGTGACGTCACGTTCTACCGCTTTCCGCTCACGATCCGCCTTCGCTTCGGCGACGGGAGCACCCGCGACGAGCACGTCGAGGTGACGGAGCGCGACCAGACCTTCGACTTTCCGAACACGCTGGCGCGGCCCGTGGCCGGCATCGTGCTCGACCCGAACGGCGACGTCCTGAAGTCGGTCGAAGCCACCGGACCGGCCTGAGCGCTCTGCCGGCACCGCTGGCCGACCGCGAGACAGGAGCCTCGACCTTCGAAAAACGTTTCGGCTTGATACTCTCTATTTCTTGAGCCTGGCATCGGGACAGCGCATCGGTCCCTACGAGATTCTCGCGCCGATCGGCGTGGGCGGCATGGGCGAGGTCTACCGCGCGCGCGACCCCCGGCTCGGGCGCGAGGTCGCCATCAAGATCCTCCCGGCCGAGCTGGCGTCAGACCCCGTGCGGCGTCAGCGCTTCGATCAGGAGGCCCGCTCGGCCTCGCTGCTCAATCACCCGCACATCGTCACGATCTACGAAACAGGCGAGGCCGACTCGACCTTCTACATCGCGATGGAGCTGGTCGACGGCAAGACCGTGCGGGAGCTGATCTCGTCGGGGCCGCTCCCTCTGCGCCGGCTCCTTCACATCGCGGTGCAGACGGCCGACGGCCTCGCCAAGGCGCACGCGGCCGGCATCGTCCATCGAGATCTCAAGCCCGAGAACCTGATGGTGAGCCGCGACTCCTTCGTCAAGATCCTCGACTTCGGGCTCGCGAAGCTGCGGGAGCCCGGGCCGAAACCGCTGGCTCCTCCGGGATCGAGCGTCTCGGCATCGCTGACGATGCCGGGGACGATCGTGGGAACCGCGGGCTACATGTCTCCCGAGCAGGCGCACGGCGACGACGTCGACTTCCGGTCGGATCAGTTCGCCTTCGGCGCGATCCTGTACGAGATGACGACGGGGGCCCGCGCGTTCTCCCGAGCCACGCCCCTCGAAACGCTCATGGCCGTCGTGAAGGACGAGCCCGAGCCGCTGGTGTGCCCTCCCGCGCAGTGCCCCGCGCCCCTTCGCTGGATCATCGCGCGCTGCCTTTCGAAGGATCCGGAAGAGCGCTACGCCTCCACGCGCGATCTCGCGCGCGAGCTGCAAAACGTGCGCGACCATCTCTCGGAGGTCACGACGCCGCTCGAGACGCCGGTCCTGCCGGCGCCGCCGGGCCAGCGGCCGCTTCATCGCCGCCGCCTGGTGCTGGCCGCGTGCTCCCTCCTGCTCATCGCCGCCGGCGTGGTCGCGGGCCGCCTCGGTGCTCCCTCCGCACGGCCCGTGCCCCACGTCATCCGGCCGCTCACCTACTCGGGCCACGACCGTTCCCCCGCCTTCTCGCGCGACGGGCTGCGCGTGGCGTTCACGTCCGATCGTGACGGCCGCCCGCGCATCTGGATGAAGGAGCTCCTGGGCGGAGGCGAGGTGGCGCTCACATCCGGCCCCGACGACCATGCCCGGTTCTCTCCCGACGGCACGAGCATCCTCTTCTCGCGCACCGAGGCGAATCGCACCTCGCTCTACCGCATGGCCGTTCTCGGGGGCGAACCGCGGCGCGTGGTGGAGAACGCGCGGCACGGCGACTGGTCTCCCGACGGGCGGCGCATCGTGTTCGTGCGCTGGACGAGCTTCGGCGGCGCCGCGGGCTCGGTGCTGGCCATCGCCGAGACGAACGGCGGTGAGGAGCGCGAGGTGATCTCCCTGAAAGATCAGTTCCTCACGTTCCCGCGCTGGTCGCCGGACGGCCGCACCATCGCGGCGATCCAGCGGGGCCTCGGCGGCGCGGCGTCGATTTTTCTGGTCCAGCCGGACGGCGCGCGCGCCCGCACGAACCGGCTCGCCGTTCCGTTCGGCTCCATCTCGTCCCCGGTCTGGCTCACGTCGGCCGAGCTGCTCTATTCGTACGCGGTCTCGACGGAGGCCGACGTCTCCGGCACCGCGGGGCGGGTCGTGAAGCAGAGAATCGATACGGCGCGGGCCGAGACGCTGTTCTTCGCGCCGAGCCTGAGCGTCGTGGTGGACGCGACCGCGGGGGAGCGCGTCCTCTTCGACTCGTTCACCGTGCGCGCGAACCTGAGGGAGACCGTTCTCGCTTCACGCGACGCGCTCCCGCGATGGCTCACGCATGGAAGCGGGAACGACCGCCAGCCTGTCTTCTCTCGCGACGGCCAGTGGATCCTCTTCTCGTCCAATCGCAGCGGCAACCTCGACTTGTGGGAGCTCTCCACCGCCAGCGGCGCCGTGAAGCGCGTGACCGACCACGAGACCGAGGACTGGGACCCCGCGTTCATGCCGGACGGCTCGGGCATCCTCTGGAGCTCGAAGCGGTCCGGGCATTTCGAGATCTGGACGGCGGACGCCGATGGCGGACGTGCGCGGCAGCTCTCGCACGACCGCGTCAACGCCGAAAATCCGACCGCGACCGCGGACGGCCGGTTCATCGTCTACAACTCCGGCAACCCCGCCGCACCCGGCATCTTTCGCATGCGCGCCGACGGTTCCGACGCGCAGCGCCTCGTCCCGGGCCTCACGCAACGCCCCGAGGTCTCTCCGGACGGCCGGCTCGCCGTGTTCCAGACGAGCCTCGAGCGCGACCAGACCGCCATCCGCGTGGTGCGCGTGGACGACGGCGCCCTGGTCCCGTTCGAGATCGCGATTCCTTCGGGCCCCAGCAACGGCCGCGCGCGCTGGATGCCGGACGGGCGCGCCATCGCGTTCGTGGCGCCGAACGAGGCCGGCGTGCCAGGCGTCTTCGTGCAGGAGTTCGCGCCGGGCCGCGATACGAGGCCGACGCGGCGCGCGCTCGCCGGCTTCGACCCGGACGCGCCGACCGAATCGTTCGGCATCTCCGCGGACGGCAGCCGCGTCGTCATCGCGGCCCGCGAGCAGCTCGAGACGCTGCTCCTGGCCGAGTCTCAGGGCAGCTCGAAGCCGTAGAAATATTTCTCGAACCAGGGTTTCCAGTCCTTCTTCGTGATGAAGCTCAGGAGACCGACGAAGTCTTCCGTGGTCACCGCCGGACGCTTCTCGAACGATTTGACGAAGGACTTCAGCACCGTGAAGAAGACCTCGTCACCCACTTCCTTGCGAATGGCCAGGAGCAGCGTGGGCCCCTTGAAGTAGAGGAGACGAGTGCGGTCCGCGCCGGCGTCGTGGGTGGGCATCAGGCTCGCCTTGTCGACCATCTCGTTGGCGAGGGGAATGGGCGCGGCGCTCTTCGAATCGCTCGCGCGCGTGCGCCAGATGTTCGACAGGCGCTTGAAATCGGCCTTGTCCTTCATCTCCTCGATGGCGCGCCCGGCGGACGTTTCCGCGAACGCCTCCTCCAGCCACTGGTCCTCCCGGTTGGCCGACCACACCACGCCGCCCCAGTAGGCATGGGCGATCTCGTGCGCCAGGCGTTCGTTGATGCCGCCAGAAAAGAGCTCGGCCTCGCGGTCGCCGAAGATGTTGGACTGGAAGGCCTCGTGCGTGATCCGCATCATCCCGGGAGGGGCCTGCCCGAACCCGTAGTCGTTCATCTCGATGATCGTGTATTCCTTCCACGGGAACGGTCCGAGATACGGCTCGTAGAACGCCCGGAGCTTGTGGAAGAGGTTCGTCAGGCGCGCGCCTGATTTCTCCTTCGAAACGGCATAGCTCGCGACGCGGCACGTGACGCCGTCGCGGGTCTCTTCCTGGATCGTGTACGTCCCCGCGACGACCATCACGAACGGCGCCGGGCGCGTCATCTTCGTTTCGAGAAGGTTCCATTCCTCGTCGGCCTCCCGTCTCACGACGTCGCCGGAGGCGAACGGCGTGAAGGGCTTTCGCGCCCGGATCACCGCGTGGAACGTGTGTGCCGCGGCGGCGGTCGAGACGGGACGCGGATACCAGGGCGCGCCGAGCTC
>JBDSFL010000151.1:0-12045 GCA_039919545.1 Thermoanaerobaculia bacterium
CCGCTGCAGGCCGCCCGTGCCGGGCGTCCACGCCTTCGGGAGCGCCGCGATCGGACCCGTGCCGGGCGCCAGCATCTCGACCGAGACGTGCTCGAGCGTCCAGCCGCGCCCGAACGGGGCGAAGCTCTCGACGTGTGCGTTGGCGAGACCCCAGTCTTCGAGCTGCTGGCGCGTCCACTCGCTCGCCTTCCGGTAGCCGGGCGAGCCCGTGAGGCGCGGGCCGATCTCGTCACACAGATGCGACAGCGTGTCCATCACCTTGGAGCGGTTCAGCCCCTCGTCGCGGATTCGCGTGACGGCGTCGAGGTCGCCCTTCTCCTCGGCGAGGATCAGGCGCGAAGCGAGGAATACAAGGGCGAGCGGAGCAGCGAGCTTGCGGGACATGCAGAGTTCTCCCATTCCCGTCAATTTAACGGAGAGGCCCCTTCGAACGCCCGTTCTCGCTGAAGGTTTCAGAGATTCTTCTGGAATCCCGGCCCTGGAAGAACTTTTTCCTCCCAGGCGCCCGTTCCGCCTCGCCCGATTCATCTGCCCTATCGGATGCCCGCGGCCATGCGATATCCTCTCCGTGTTGAGACTGAGTCTCGGTTACCTCCTGAGGAACGCCGAGCCCGGAGGACGTCCCGTGACACCCTCGACCCAGCCCGGACAGGACGAGCCCCTTCTCCACGGGCAGGTGCTCCTTCCGGCGATCTCGCGCGCGATGACACGCTGCGAATGTACCGGCATCACGTTCTCGGAGGTGACCGGGCGAATCGCTTGCGGCTCGAGCCTCGACGCCGTCCTCGCCCAGACGGGAGTCGGGGGCATGTGCACGGCCTGCCTTCCGGATCTCAGGTCGTATCTATCCCGGGCGTTCCCGGCGACCGACTGAATCACCGTCACGCCCTCTCGATGTCGAAGCTTAGCCCGATCCGCGAAGTCTCGGGGACCGGCGTAGGATCCGATCTTCCATCCGCCATGACGAATCGCCACGACCCGGTCACGGGACCGCATCGCACCCACGAGGAGGCCCCATGAAGGGCGACGCCGAAGTGATCGAGATCCTCAATGACGTCCTGACCGCCGAGCTGACGGCAGTGAACCAGTACTTCATCCACGCCAAGATGTGCGCCAACTGGCATTACATGCGTCTCGCCGCCCACTCGCGCCACGAGTCGATCGAGGAGATGAAGCACGCCGAGACGCTCATCGACCGGATCCTCTATCTCGACGGAACGCCCAACATGCAGCGCTACTTCAAGATCAACGTCGGACAGAACGTGCCCGAGCAGCATCAGTTCGACCTCGAGGTCGAGCGCACGGCGGTCGAGCGTCTGAACAAGGGGCTGGAGATCTGCCGCGCCAAGGGTGACAACGGCTCCCGCCTGCTGCTCGAGACCATCCTCGAGGAAGAGGAAGAGCACATCGACTGGCTGGAGGCGCAGCTTCACCAGATCCAGGAGATTGGCCTCCCGAGCTATCTGGCCGAGCAGATCAAAGAGTGAGGTGATGTCTCCGCGAGGGCTCGATGGTGGCCAGCGCTTTTTCCTCTTCGGGAATGCGAAGCTCTCCACGTGCGCGTTGGCGAGCCCCGCTCCTCGAGCTGCGGAGAAGACGGCGCGACGCTCGGCACAGCGGCGGACGTAAGATCGCGGTCATCATGCTCAACAAAGCGATCCGCTCATTCTTGGTCGCGGGGTCTCTCCTTTCGCGTGTCGTTCTCGGTGCAGAGCCGAGCCCGCCGCTCTCCGACTGGGCGAAGAGCCCGGAGGCGAGCTACCTGGCCACGTCGGCCGAGCTGAAGCAGTGGAAGGGTCTCAAGGCGGACGCCGAGAGGCAGAAGTTCGTCGCCCTCTTCTGGGCGCGGCGGGATCCGAGCCCAAACAAGTCGCCAAACGTCTTCCGGACGGAATTCGAGAAGCGCGTGGAATACACCGACCGGGTCTTTGCCCTTTCCGGCACACGGGGCGCGCTCACGGAGCGCGGAAAATTCCTCATCCTCGCCGGGCTCCCCAAGAACATCTCGGTGGCCCCTGGAACCCGTACAACCGCCGTGTCCGCGATCGGAACGGGCGAGAACCCGCCCGGCACGACCATTGGCGAGAACATCACGACCCTCATCTACGAAGACACCTACCTGCCTCCGTGGGCTGGCGTGAAGGTGCTCAACGTGGTGTTCAGCGTGGAGGCCCGTCGCGACAACCTGCTCGGCCCCGCCGATGCCCGTCGCATCGAGACGCTCGCGGGCACGAAGGCGCTCGTGCACCCCGAGCTCACCGAGGTCCCGCTGCCCGGCGGGACGGTGGCCGTCTCCTCAGCCACGGCCAAGCCGGGCGCGCCGCCCGCTCCGGCACCGGCCACCGCTTCGATCTCCGAGGGCGCCCGCGTGGGCCTCGACGCGGCGATCCTGAAGGGATCGCACGGCGCGTTCACCTTGCTCCCGCTCGCCTACCGGGACAAGGGCGTGCGCCTGATGACGCAGATCTATCTCGAGCCCTCACCCTCCCCTTCGCCGGTGCGCGTGGCGTGGCTGGTGCGCGGAAAGGATGGCAAGGAAGCCTCGCGAACGGAGACCGCTGCCGAATTCAAGAAGACCCTGAATGGAACGACGCTCGACCACGCTCTCCCCCTTCCGCCAGGCGACTACGAGGTGGCTTTCGTGCTCCTCGACGGCGCCGGTGCGGTCACGTATTCCGGAATGCGGAGCATCACGATTCCGCCCACTTCCGAGGAGTTCGCATCGTCGCCCCTCCTGGTCTCCATCGCCGACCTGCCTGGCGACGGCGCGGTCGCCGACTCGCCGTTTCTCTTCGCAGGACGCCGTTTCGTGGGGCGCGGAGATGGCCGCATCCGGAGCGCCGATGGCATGTCGTATTTCGTGCGGATCTACTCACCGGGAGTCGATCCCGTCACCAAAAAGGCCTTCATCAAGCGAAAAATGCGCATCGTTCAAAAGGGGCGTCCGCCCATCGATCTGCCCGCCGAACCCGATCAGCCCGTCGCCATCAAAGACGGAGCGGCCGGAGAGATGGCCGTCCTCGACCTGGCCGGCACGGTGACGGAAAAAAACATCGGCGAATACTTTCAGCCCGGTGAGTACACCTTCAAGATGAGTCTCGAAGACACGGTCAGGAAGGCGACCATCGATGTCTCGTCGCCCTTCATCGTCGTGGCCCCCGGCGCCGCGGCCAAGTAGCCGTCCCGGTTTCCCGTCCGCTAACCGTTGAAGCGGGTATCGGACGGGAACAGTCGCCGCGCCTCCAGGCGCAGCTGCTTCTCGCCCTGCAGATCCTCGGTCGCGTGAAACGTGCGCATGCCCAGGAGGAACGCCTCCGGCGTGGGCTGCCGCGTGATGAAAGCGATGATGACGCGCCGCGCGTCCTCTCGCCGGTTCGCCGAGGCATACAGGGTCCCGAGCGAGATGCGCGCGTCGATCCGATCGGGATAGAGCCGGATCTCCTCGAGGAATTCCTTCTCGGCGTCGGCGATCCTCCCGGAACGCGCGAACACGTCGCCGCGCAGCATGTGAAGCCCGGACTGCACCCTCTTCTCGCCCGCAGAGAGGTCCTGTGCGCGCTCGGCGTACGTGGTGGCGGCCGTCAGGTCTCCCCGGCGCACCGCCAGCCGGCCCAGCACCAGCGCCGCGCGCACGCGTGCCTGCCCCTTGCCGCTCGCAAGCGTGGCCTTGGCCGCGGTCTCCGCGGCGGGCAGGTCGCCTCGCCCGAGGGCCGCACGCGCGGCGATGTCGTCGGCGGCCACATCCCCGATCGCGCGGAGCGCGTCCGCATGCGCTTGGGCGTCGTCCCACTTCCCGAGCTGCAGACACATGTTGGCGACTTCGATCAGGTACGGCCCTCGTGCCGCGGCGGGCACGAGCTCGACGGTCTTCTTCATCGCGGCGAGCGCCTCCTCGGGCCGCCCCAGCTTCAGAAGGGTCTTGGCGTCCATGTCCCAGACGTCGAGCATCTTCGGGTTTTCGGCCAGCAGCTTCTGGAAGATCTCGTGGGCCTTCTCGTGCTTGCCGCCCGTCAGATTGCCGAGACCCACGCGCAGCTCCTCGAAGGTCTTGATGCGATCTTTCGGGTCGTCGAGCGTTCCCCCTGCGGTGGCGGGACCTGCGCTCAGGTATCCGAGGGACGCGAGCTTCTTGCGGGCTTCCGGGTCCACGTCCTCGGGGGTCTCGAAAGCAGGCTTCCGCGTGAGCAGCTCGGCGCGCAAAGCCCGGAGCGCATCCGGCTTCTCTTGCAGGCGGTTCTTCGTCTCGGCGGGATCCGTCTCGAGATCGTAGATCTCGGGCCGCGGCGCCTCGATGTAATGCCAGCGCCCTTCCATCAAGGACGACAGCTCGCTCCAGCCGAAATGGATGCGCGGGAAGAACGTCTCTGCCAGCAGCCGGCGTGGCGCGGGGGCCGGATCGGCCGCGAGATCGAGCAGGGAGACCGTCCCCGCAGGCGCAACGAAATCCTTTGGACCGACCGACCGGCCCAGCGTCGTGAACACGTCCGAGAGCGCCACGGGAGCCGCCACAGACGTTCCGGCGCGAAGCCCTTTTGGAAGCTTCACGAGGAGCGGCACCTGCAGCGTCTCGCGATAGAGGAACATGCCGTGCTCCGCCTCGCCGTGCTCGCCCAGGCCTTCGCCGTGGTCCGAGAGGAAGACGATCAGAGCGCCGTCATAGAGGCCGCGGTTCTTCAGGAACTTCAGGAAGCGCCCCACGATGGCATCGGACGCGGCGATCTCACCGTCGTACGGGTTCTCCTTGTAGCGAGTCGCGAACGGCTCCGGCGGTTCGTATGGCGTATGCGGCTCGTAAATGTGGAGGAATGCAAACGCCGGCCCCTTCTGCGTCGACAGCCAGCTCTCGAGCCGGGCCTCCGTCTCGCCACCGGCCCGCTGCACTCGCCCGAGCGCCACCTGCATCTCGGCCGCCTGCACGTCATCGTCGTAGAAATCGAAGCCTCGCCCGATGCCGGTGTCCCCTTTCAGCACGTAGCAGGAGACGGCGCCCCCGGTCGCGTACCCCACGCCCTTGAGCAGCTCGGCCAGCATCGGCACGTTCGCGCGCACGTGGTAGCCGAGGTTGTCGTGGATGCCGTGGTCGGCGGGCAGGCGGCCCGAAAAGATCGAAGCGTGCGATGCCAGGGTGAGCGGCACGTGCGAGTACGCGTTTGCAAAGACGATCGAATCCTTGCGGAGCTCGGAGAGCGCGGGTGTCTCCACGCCCTTGTAGCCGTAGAAAGGGAGGTGGTCCGAGCGGAGCGTGTCGACGCTGATGAGGATCACCGGCGCCTTCTCGAATCTTTCGTGGGTGCGCCCCCGCGCACAGGAGAACGCGCCGATCCCTGCCAGCAGGACAGCCATCCCCAGGACTCTCTTCGTCATGGGTCGAAGGTTAGCAGCCCGTGGCGAAAGTGCGCCGGTTCCAGACGAATGCAGCGCCCGTGACGGGCCTCCAGAAACGAAAGGAGCCAGGGTGGTGAAACCCCGGCTCCGATCGAAAGCGAGAAAGGAGGAGACGACGGGCTAGAAGCGGAGGCCCATCGTGAGAAGGAACGTGCGGGGGGCCTGGTAGTCGGCCGAGTTACGGGGCTTGCCGAAGCTGGTGGGCGAGCCGTCCGGAAGGCGGGCCACATCCCAGTTGGTGCCCTGAACGGGAGTCGTGGTGAAAGGGTTGAAAGCGGTGAAGACGGTGGGAGCCGTGACGTTCGTGCGGATCGTCGTGTCGACCCCGATGACCGCCTGGTTGTTGAACACGTTCGTGACCTGGGGCTGGACGAAGATCTCGATGAAGTTCGCGATCTTGGTCGAGATGTTGATGTTGAGATCGGTGCGCTTGATGTCGTCGGTGTGGAACGCGTCGCGCGCCGTGTAGTAGTAGGTCGAGGTTGCCGGCCGGGTGAGGTAGCCGGGATTCGTCACGAAGGTGCTGGCGCGGACGGCGCCGACGGCGCCATACGGGCTGCCGCTCTCGTAGACCTGGAGGAGTCCGAGGCTGATGACGCCGATCCTGGCGGGGAGGATCGGGAGGTCATAGGTGGCGAACACGCGAACGCGGTGGCGCTGGTCGGAAGCGAGCGAGCCATACGGGCTGTTCCAGGCCGCCTGCTTGTACTCGGGGTAGACGTCGACGGCGCCGGCGACCGGACCACCTGTCGCAGTCTCACCGTCGATGTTTCCGAGCGTGTGCGACCACGTCCAGTTGGCACCGGCGAAGAAGCCGGGGAGGTGGTACGAAAACTGGGTCTGGAGAGCTGTGTAGTTCCGATCGAGGTTGTTGGTGTTGCCGACGATGCCGAGGTCGAAGCTGTTTCCGAGCGGATCGGTCGCCCGGCCGGTCGAGGTGTTGAGAACCGTATTGTAGAAGTCGGTGAACTTGCGGCGGACGAAATCCATGCGGAAGGCCGCGTGAGTTCCGAGGGTGCCGTTCACGCCGATAGTGAACTCGTTGGCGCCGGGCGACTTCAGCGTGTCTCGGATCTGGCGGCTCACGCCGGCTGCGGACGCATAGGCCAGAGGCAGCTGGCAGGTCTGGAGATTCGGGCAGTTCTGGGCGAAGAACCAGTCGAACACCTGCTGAAGGGCCGCTCCACGGGAAACGAGGTTGGTCGTCGCGCTGGTCGCTCCGACGTTGATCTTCGGTCCCTCGTAGTACCAGATGTACGTGGAGGGCGCACCCGCGTTGGAGGCGGAGTCGACGAGGTTGTCCTGAATTCCGCCGATGTATTTGGCGTAGCTCGCGGCGACCTTGAGGGATCCATCCCCCTTGACGTCGAACGCTGCGGCGAGACGAGGGCTGAAGGCGCTGTCGTTGGCGGTCACGACCCCGCGGCTATCGTTGGCGTTGTTCTTGTCGAAGCGCACGCCGAGGTTGAAGGAGAGGCGGTTGCTCAGGCGCCACTGGTCGTTGAGGAAGACCGAGTGCGTGAGCGTGTTGGTTCCCTGGCTGAGCGTGTCGATCGGGGTGTAGTAGATGTAGGAGGACTGGCCGTTGTTGATGACGGGGAAGATGTCGCCGTTCTGGAAGATCGACGAGGTCGTGAACAAGCGGTAGTTGCTGCCCGACTGGTAGTTGTTCGCGGTGCGCTGACCCGCGAAGTTGTCGTACCCGAGGACGATATTGTGCGAGCCGAGCTTCTCGGTCGAGAGGAAGTACGTGCCCTTGATCAGGTAGTCGCGGTTGTCGCGCTTCTCGGGCGAGCAGACGCCGCAGAAGGTGGGGGCGTTGTAGCGGGCGTTGCCGCGCGAGATGTCGCGCATGAGGGTGCCCTTGATCAGATCCGTGAAGGTCGAGCCCGAATTCTCGAACGTGAACTTGCGGCGCGAGTACAGACCCTCGATGAAGAAGTTCGAGGCGATGACGCCGTTGTAGTTGAGCGAGAGTGTTTCCTGCGGCAGCGAACGGTTGACCAGGCTGTCGAGATCCAGGATGTTTCCGAAGAAGTTGCCGCCCTCATCCTGGCTGATCTTCAGGTAGCTCGCGGTGAGCGAGTGGTTCTGAACCGGCGTGAGCGTGAGCTTTCCGCTGTAGCGCTTCTCGTCGTTCGACGTTCCGAACGGGATGTTCGTGAATACGGTCTGGTTGGAGCCTTCCCTCTTCTCGAGGCGACCCGAGCCGAAGAACCAGACGTGATCCTTCCAGAGGAAGCCGCCGAGGGTGGCTTCATAGCGCGGGTTCACCTTCTGATTGCGGACTTCGTTCTTTGGCGAGATCGCCGTCCACGCATCATTCGTGAGCGTGGTGCGGAAGGAGCCCTGGAACGTGTTGCCGCCCGACTTCGTGACGGTGTTGACGACGCCGCCCGTGAAACGGCCGAACTCGGCCGAGATGGCGGTGACGGAGGTGGTCGTCTCCTGGATGGCGTCCTCGATGAAGAGGTTGTTCGGGGTGGCGCGGACGTTGTCCTGGATGACGGCGCCGTCGACCGTGAACACGTTGTCGAACGACTGTGCGCCCGAGATCGTGATGTTGCCGCCCGGCCCCGTCCGGGTGATACCAGACGAGAGATCGACCTGGGAGACCAGCGAGCGCGAGATGGGGAGCTTGCGCGTGAGATCCTGGGTGATCGTGGTGGAGGCCTGGGTCGTCGTGGAGACGGTGTCGACCACGGATGCGGTGACCGTCGCCTCGGCGGTGACGCCCGAGAGCTTCAAGGACGCATCGACGGTGGACACCTGCGCGGTGGAGAGCGAGATTGGTTTGGTGACGGTCTCGAAACCGGCGAGCGTGAAGGTGACGGTGTAGTTACCGGGAGGGAGGGCGGAAAAGGAGAAGTCTCCGTTGGCCGAGGTCACCGTGTTGCGGCTTCCCTGCAGCGTGGGGGACTTCACCTCGACGGAAACGCCCGGGAGCCCCTGCCCCTCATTGATGACGTGGCCCCGCATCGCGGAGTTCGTCACGCCCTGTGACACGGCTGTGCCGCTGGTCACCAAGAGCAACGCCAAAAATAGTACCGGAACGACAACTCGCTTCATCCCATCCTCCTTGTTATTTGCCCCGAAAGGCGAAGAAGATACCACGCAGCTCGGGCCCACTTGAATTCTAAAATCGACACAGCCGTCTACGCATCCGATGTGCCACGAGGGAAACATATATGGTGCAGACACTTACCTTACTTTGCCCTCACGTCTCTCCAGAAATATGGAACGTGCTTCAGGGATTTGAATTCAGGGTTTCGAAGCGAGGCACGGCCGCTCAGTAAGCCAGCAGCTCTCGCAGCGCGGGAAGCAGTCGTCCCTTCGGCGAGAACGTCTCCTCGAGCGCCTTGCTGAAAGGGATGGGCGTGTCGAGCGCGCCGAGCCGCACGACCGGCGCGTCGAGCCACTCGAACGCCTGCTCGCCGATGGTCGAGGCCACCTCGCCCGCGTAGCCGCCTGTGAGCGGCGCCTCGTGGAGCACCAGCGCGCGGCTCGTCTTCTTCACCGAGGCGAGCACCGACTCGATGTCCCAGGGCAGGAGGGTGCGAAGGTCGATGACCTCGATCTCCCTGTCCTCTTTCGCGAGCTCCGCCGCCGCGTCCAGCGCCCAGACCACGCCGATGCCGTACGTCACGATCGTGGCGTCGCGGCCCGCACGCGCCACGCGCGCCACGCCGATCGGCACCGTGTAATGGCCGGTTGGAACCGGCCCCTTCACCGAGCGATAGAGCATCTTGTGCTCGAGATAGAGGACGGGGTTGCCATCCTCAAACGCGGCGAGCAGCAGCCCCTTGGCATCGAAGGGGTTCGACGGCGCCACCACCTTCATTCCCGCCACGCACGTGAACCAAGACTCCACGTTCTGCGAGTGGAACGGCCCGGCTCCCATGCCGCCGCCCACCGGAGCGCGCAGCACCACGGGAACGCCAGGCCCCCAGCGGTAATGCGTCTTGGCCAGGTTGTTCACGATCTGGTTGAAGCCGCACGTGATGAAGTCGCCGAACTGCATCTCGAGCATCGGGACGAAGCCGTCGAGCGCGAGCCCGAGCGCCGCTCCCACCGCGGCCGATTCGATGATCGGCGTGTTGCGGATGCGCTCCTTGCCGAACTCCTCGACGAAGCCCTGCGTGATCTTGAAGGCGCCGCCGTACTCGGCGATGTCCTGTCCCAGGAGGAGAACGTTCGGGTTCTCGCGCATCGCCGTGCGCAGGCCGTCGCTGATGGCGTCCACGAAGCGAAGCTCGGGCCCCTCCTCGCGCGAGGGCTCCGGCGCGGTTTCGCGTAGCGGCGGCGCGTACACGTCTTCCAGCTCGCGCTGGGCCGTCGAGACGGGATCCGCCGTGGCGAGCGCCTCGTCCACCACGTCGTCGATGCGGCTCTTGAGCGCCGCGCGAATCGCCTCGCGATCGCTCGCAGAGATCACCCCCTCGGCGATCAGGCGCGTCTCGAAACGCAGGATCGGATCCTTGCGTCCCCACTCCTCGAACAGCTCCTTGGGAATGTAGGCGGTGCCGGACGCCTCTTCGTGGCCGCGCATCCGAAACGTCTCGAACTCGATGAGGGTGGGTCCCTGCCCCGCACGCGCGCGGCTCACCGCGGCCGAAACGGTGCTCAGCACCGCGAAGAGATCGTTGCCGTCGGCCACCACCCCCGGGATGCCATAGCCCAGCGCCCGATCGGCGAGGTGCGCGCACGCGTACTGCTCGGTCACGGGCGTGGACAGCCCGTAGCGGTTGTTCTCGATGACGAAGACGACGGGCAGCTTCCAGACGGCCGCCAGATTGATGGCCTCGTGAAAATCCCCTTCGCTCGTGGAGCCGTCGCCCGTGAACGTCACCGCCACGCGGTCGCTGCCGCGCAGCTTCGCCGCGAGCCCGAGCCCGTCGGCCACCGGCAGCATCGCGCCGAGGTGGCTGATCATCCCGACGATGCGATGCGAGAGGACGCCGAAGTGGAAGCTCCGCTCGCGCCCCTTCGAGTACCCCCCCTCTTTCCCCATCAGCTGCCGCATCAGCGTGAGCAGGTCGAGCCCGCGCCCGGTGAAGACGCCGAGGTTGCGGTGCATCGGGAGGATCCAGTCGTCGGGGCGAAGCGCCGCCGTCACGCCGACGGCGATCGCCTCCTGGCCGATGCCCGAGAACCACTTCGAGACGCGCCCCTGCCGCAGGAGCAGCAGCATCTTCTCCTCGATCATCCGCGGGAAGAGAAGCGTCTCGTACAGCGCGCGCGCTTGCTCGGGGGTGTGGCCGTCCAGGCCCTGCGGTTCGGCAGCCACCGTCCCGGAGGTGATCTCGTTGCTCATGCGCGTAATTTGAACCGAAAGCCGCGGTCCGCGGCAAGTGCGGGCGGGGAGCCTTCTTGGTCCGGAATGGAACCGGCCGTATCGTCCCTCCCGTGATCGACCTGCACCTCCACGGGGCGTTCGGCGTGGACGTGCTCACCGCCGACGCCCCGCGGCTCGACCGCCTCGCGCAGGGGCTCGCGGCGCGAGGCGTCACGGGCTTCCTCCCCACGCTGGTGCCGGTCGCGCTCGACGACACCGCTCGCGCCGTCTCGCGGCTCTCGGACTGGATCCGTTCGCGGCGCGAGGGCGACGGCCGCGGCGCGATGCCGCTGGGGCTTCACTTCGAGGGACCCTTCGTGGCCCACGCCCGCTGCGGCGCGTTGCACGCCGAGCACTTCCGCGATAACCGCGACGAGCGCGCGCTCGGAGCGTTTCTCGAAGCGACAGACGGCTCAGCCGGGCGCACGATGATCACGCTCGCGCCCGAGATCCCGGGCGGGATTCGCCTCGTGACGGAGCTCGTGAAGCGCGGCTTCGTGGTCTCCATCGGGCACACGGATGCGGACGCCGCGACCCTGGACGAGGCTCTTGCCGCCGGCGCTCGGCACATGACTCACTTCGGCAACGCGATGCGCCCGCTGCACCATCGCGAGCTGGGGCCCATCGGCTGGGGTCTGCTGCGCGACGGCGTGACGGTCGACGTCATTGCCGATCTGCATCACCTCGCGCCCGACATGCTTCGCCTCGTCTTCAAGGCCAAGGGAGCCGGCCGGGTCGCGCTGATCAGCGATGCGATGCCCGCGGCGGGGCTCCCGGACGGACCGTATCCGGTCTGGGGCGAGACGTTGACGGTGGCCGGAGGCACCGCGCGGAACGGGAAAGGGGCGCTCGCGGGAAGCGTCACGCTCCTCGATCAGGCGGTCGCGAACGTCGTGACGCTGGGAATTCCCGAGGACGCGGTGAGGCGATCGGCGCTCGAGGTGCCCGAACGGATCTTGCTCGGGACGTGACACGGGAAGGGTCGCTACTCGAGCGTCGCCCCGCTGCTCGCGCGGCCCAGATGCTCGACGGCGTCGGCCCCCCACTCGAGATGGCCGCGCCCCTGCGACGAGAGCTTCCCCTCGGCGTTGAAGAACATCGTCTCGAGCGGCCTTTTGCTGTTGAGCTTCAGAGTGGTCTCGCCATCTCGGTCCAGCAGCACGCTGCCCGCATCGGGCGCGGTCAGCTGGTTGGCGGCCATCCAGGCATCCACCGCGGCCCAGTCGGGAGCCTTCACCAGCGTCACGATCTCGATGGGCGCTTTCGGAGGAAGCTTCTTCACGAACTCGAACAGCGCGCGCTGCTCGGCGCCCGAGCCCAGGGCC
>JBDSFL010000155.1:0-3166 GCA_039919545.1 Thermoanaerobaculia bacterium
ATGAGGACCTGACCCTCCGCCGAAGTCCCCTGCTACTGGAAGTAGCCGTTCACGTCGATCAGCAGGTGCGCGGTGCCCGCGTCGTTCTGCACGGTCACGCGGCCGGTCGCGTCGGTGGATAGTCCCAGCAGGGAGTTGTTGGCCCTCGTGCGTCCGGCGAGGAAGCTCACGGTGCTCGTGATCGGCAGCGACTGGTTCGCGGGGAAGAAACGGAACGCGCCGGTCGAGGCGGGAGAGACGACCGTGACGTTCGCCGCCACCGAGGTCGCCGTCGCCGGGACGCCGCACTGGCCGGTCAGCGTGAAGGTGCGCTGCGCGGCGGACACGAGCGCGGGGCCGCCCAGGGGGCCCGTGGCGTTGCGCGTGTCGACGATGCGACAGGGCGTGAGCGCGTAGTAGGCCGCCACAGGGGGCGGGACGACGACGTACGGCACCACGGCCAGCGTGGCCGAGCGGGCCGGCAGCGTGAGCGTGTAGCTGCCTGCCGCCGGAGCGATCGTGCCGGGCACGGCGGCCAGGCGATTGGAGCCGTCGTAGCGGTAGAGCTGGGCGCTCAGCGAAGAGCCGCCCGCCACCGTCACCGTGGTCGGGCGCGGTGCCGTGTCTTTGTTGAAGAGGAGGAAGTAATAATTCGACGTGCCGCGCACCGCATAGGCGCCCACCGCGTCGATGTTCGAGCTGATGGCCCGGATGCTCTCGCCCGACACCTTCGCCCCGGCGCCGTCGTAATTGAGGTACATCGAGAACGAATCCTCCAGCAGCGTGTTGGCGGCCGGCACGGTCCAGCGATTGGCCATGTCGAGCCCTTCGCGCCCGAAAATCGCCAGCGCCTCGCCCTGCGCCAGCGCGCTCGACGTGCCCTGGTCGCCCCAGTTGTATTCGCCTATCGCGAGCTTCGTCCCGGGCGCGTAGGTGTTCACCCAGTCCTTCATGCGCGGGATCAGCCTCACGGCTTCTCCGATGTAAGACTCGTCGACGTAGGTGGGGTCGTAAAGGCTCTTCAGCGAGCGCAGCCGGATCGCCGCCGCGGCCTCGGTGCCGTTGTAGATGCCGCTCGCCTGCGGGTAATAGTGCAGATCGAGGTAGTCGATCAGCCGCACGCCGTTGGCCACGCGATAGGCCTCGGCCTGCTGGAGGAAATAGGCGGTCGCCTCGAGGCCTCCATGGTTGGTGCGGTCCGGCCCGACCTGGCAACCGGGATAGAGCGTGCCGTCCGCCGGAGAGAAGAAATACTCGCACCAGCCGTACGAGGCAGGTCCCAGGATCTTCACATTCGGATCCTTCGCCTTGAAGGCGATTGCGGAATTGCGCGACTTCGTCCAGAGCTCGTCGTACGTCAACGCGTTTTGATGCACGTCGCGGTGCGTGCTGTTCCAGAGTCCCGGCTCGTTGTCCAGGATGATGTACTTCAGGCTCCCCACGCCGATGCGCGAGGCGATGTGGTCCATCCACTCGACGCCATACGCGGGCGTGACGGGATCGGACGTATCGGTGGGGTCGAAGGGGACCGCCGGCGTGAAGGTGTTGCACGGCCCGGGGAAGGGACCGGGCGCGCAGCCGTTGCCCGCGTCCGCGCGGCAGCCGACGTAGAAGTTGATGTCGCACTCGCTCGCTTGCTGCGGCCCGTACTTGGCGATCGACATGCCCCAGATCTGCGTGTTCCGCGTGGCGAGCGTTCCCTTCGGCGTCCAGCCGATGGTGGGAATCGTGAGCACCGGCTCACCCTGATGCGCGCGCGTGCTGTCGATCCAGAGATCGGAGCTGGAGCCATCGGGAAGCAGCCCCGGATTCGCGACGGGCCCCGGGATGTTCAGGAAGAGGTAGTCCGACGCGCGATTGGAGATGTCGAGCTTCCAGTTGTAGCGCGTGACCGCGTTGCCGCCCCAGCGCCGTACGGGATACGAGAGCTGCGAATCGCCCGCGCCATCGAAGTGCGACACGCCGTAGATGTTCGGGCTGATCGCGTGGCGGTCGGCGTTCGGATCGACGGCGACGGTGATGTCCGTGCCGTTCACCGGTCCGGCTCCTTCCGTCGCGATGAAGTCGTCCACGTAGACGACCGACTGGTCGCCGCCGGTCGTGTCTTGAAGCCAGAAGCCGTCGAGAGTGCCGCTCGTGACGCCGAGCGACGCGAAGGGCACGCGCACCTTCGCCCACGCGTTCGCCGGAATCGTGCCGCCGGTGATGAAGGTGTTCAGCATTCCTCCGCCTGCGGGACTGCCGCCGATCTGGAGGTCGATGCGCACCGCCTGGCCCCCCACCGTGCCGCCGTGGATCCAGAACTCGATGGCGTCATAGGTGCCGACCACGAGCCCCGCGTCGCGGTGCAGGTAGAAACCCTTGAAGCCGTCGGGCTCGAACGAGGCGGCCGCCGTGTCGGAATGCACGACCGCGGTCTGGCTGAGCGTGTGCGTGGCCCAGCTGTAATCGACGAAGCCGTTGCGCAGCTGGCTGTCGTAGATGACGAGCGGTGCCGCCGAGCCCAGCCTCGCGCCGCCGAGGGCGCTCATGGCGAGCCCAGCCATGAACGCAAACGCCGCGAATCGCCCCGCGGCGGATACACGTCTCCCGATACTCCGTGTCGTGATCATCGTTTCTTCCCTTCTCAGCTCGGCCGGGGCCGGACGGCAGAGGTGGGTGCCGGTGTTTCCGAGGAGAGCGCGTCGCGCAGAGACGTGGTCAGGAGCTCGCTCCACGCGGGGGGGATGAATCCTCTGTGGGCCAGGATATCCCACATGCGCGTCACCATCGATTCGAGCACGATGGGTTTGCCGATCACGTCCGTCGCGCCCGACTGGATTCCGAACGCGAAGCGGTTGCGATCGAGGCGGTCGGACATGAGCACGATCGGCAGCGCCTCGAGGCTGGGCTGCGACTTCAGGATGCGTGTGACGTCGAAGCCGTCCATGTCCGACAGCTTCACGTCCATCAGCACGAGGTCGACCGAGTTGCGAAAGAGGATCTCGAGCGCCTCCTGGCCGCGCTGCGCCTCGAGCGCGCCGCAGCCGAAGCGGGCCACGTATTGAGCCAGGCGCTGCCGTTCCGCCGAGTCGTCCTGCACGATGAGCACCACGGGCGCACGGTGCCTCGTGGCGCTGGGCGTGGTGGGAGGCGGGCGGAACGCCGCGACGGGCGTGGGATCCGGCACGGCCGCGGCGGCCGTGGC
>JBDSFL010000237.1:0-2781 GCA_039919545.1 Thermoanaerobaculia bacterium
ACCCTCGGAGCCACTGCCTGGCATATCTCGATCCACGAATGATAAGCGAGATCTGGAAGGTCGCAGGAGCGCGCGCGGCCGGCGGACAGCTCCTCGACGACAGCGGGCGGTGCCACGACGCGAGAAAAGCGTTCCTTGATGAGCGCGAGCTGGCCAAGCTGGTGCAGGTATTGAAGTGGAGAGGTGTCGACGACGACCTCATCCAATACCGGCCTCCCGGCGAAGCTCGTCTTCCGTGAACGAATGAGTCACCCCATACTCCCCGAGCTTCGTCAGGAACAAGGTCCGGGGGATGCCGGCGAGCTCGGCAGCGATGCCCGACGAGATGCGGCCCAGCTCGTACAGTTTCATGGCGGCCGCCATCCGAAGCTCGTTGCCAACTTCTTCGGGCTGGACGTGGAGAGCCGTGGCGGCGTTGTCGGGGAGAATCATGGTGATTTCGGACATGGCTTGCAGCCTCGAGGCAATTCTAGTCCCGCCAGGGAATCGTCCTCACGACCAAAGAAATGCTTTAGCCTATATCGCAGATCACGGACCCGACCCCGTGCGCCGCAGATCGCGGACCTGACCCTACGTCCTTCTATTCGAGTCCCGCCAGGGAATCGTCCTCACGACCAAATTAATGCCTAGCGTATATCGCAGATCACGGACCCGACCCCTCGCGCCCGACCCCTTGCGCCCCCCGATATGTGGGTCAGGTCCGTGATCTGCGATATACGCTAGAGCGCGATCTACGCTTCGTCGTGCTCTCTCCTGATCCCATCCTTCCGCTCTTTGGCAAACTGATCGAGAATTGGCTGCGTTCGGAGCGGCGGAGGCGCGTCCTTCAGGAAGAGAGATTCCACCCCGCACCGGACGCGAAGGAGCCAAGCCGGGTTTGGCCTCCGCTTCCCGCTTCTGCTCAGCCGTTCGGCAGCGTCCGGAAGAACTGCCGCACCAGCGCGCAGGCCACGTGCCGCCGGTACTCCGCCGTCGAGCGGACGTCGTCGATGGGGGCGATGTCGCCCAGCGTCAGGGCGTCGAGCTCTCCGTCCGTGAGCGGCTTCGCCGAAGCGATGGCGCGCGCCATGAGCGTCGGCAGCAGCGCTGTCGTCGGCGCCACCGAGGCCATGCCGAAGCCGAGCCGCGTGAAGCGACCCGACCCGTCGCGCTCGGCGACGGCAGCGAGCGCCACCTTCGAGATGGCCTGCGCGCGGCGCGTGCCCACCTTGCGCCAGAAGGTGACCGCGCCCTCGGCGGGCAGCGTGAGCTCGAAACGCAGGATCACTTCGTCGGCCGCCTTCTCGGATTTCTTGTAGCCCGTGAAGTACGACGCGATCGGCACCGTGCGCTCGCCCCGCACGCTCGTGAGCACGATGCGCGCGTCGAGCGCCGCGAGGGCGGCCACGCCGTCGGCCGCGGGGGAGGCCGTGGCGACGTTCCCGCCGAGCGTGCCCCGCGCCTGGATCTGCAGCGCGCCCACGTCGCGGCACATGGCGCTCAGGAACGGTGCGCGGCGCGTGAGCAGCTCGTGGCGTCGAATCTCCAGGTACGTGGCTCCGGCGCCGATTGAGACCTCGTCGCCGGTGACTGAGATGCCGCGCAGAGCGGCGAGACGCGAGATGTCGATGACGAGCGGAAGCGTCGCGGGCGCGAGAGACGTCGGTGCCAGGTGGCGCTCGACGATCCAGTCGGTGCCGCCATTGAGCAGGACGCTGCCTTCCCCCTTCGCGGTGCGCTCGGCCAGGCGGCTGCACAGCGCCTCGAGGGTCTCGGCGCGCTCGAAGGGATGCTGGGAAAGCTCGGCCAGGCTCATGCGGATTCCTTGTGGACGGGGGCGTCCTCGACGCGACCTTCGGCGTCCACGCCGGCATTCCCCGCAGCTGCCTTCGTTTCGTCCCGCTCCCCGGCCGCGCGCAAGATGGAATCGACGATGCGCTGGTAGCCGGTGCAGCGGCAGATGTTTCCCGCCACGGCCTCGCGAACCTCGGCATCCGTCGGCGCTTGCGTCGCGTCGAGAAGCGCCTGCGCCGAGATGAGCATGCCGGGCGTGCAGATGCCGCACTGAGCGCCACCTTCATCGATGAAGTACTGCTGAAGGGACGACAACCCGCCGATCGGCGCGAGCCCCTCGACCGTTTTCACGACGCGTCCGTCGCACTGTCCGATCGGGACGAGGCACGAGTTCACCGGCTCCCCGTCGAGGAGCACGGTGCACGAGCCGCATTCCCCCTCGCCGCAGCCTTCCTTGGTGCCGGTCAGCTCGAGCGGCCCACGCAGCACATCGAGGAGCCGCGTCATCGGGACCACCTCGAGCTCGCGCTCGGAGCCGTTCAGGGTGAAGCGCATCTTCATCGCGGGCCGTCCTGACCCGCGCGCTCGCGGAAGAGGTCTTCCGGCAGGAGCGGCAGGTCGTGCATGGCGATCCCCGTCGCGTGCTCGATGGCCGCGGCGACGGCGGGCGCGCCGCCGTCCATCGGCAGCTCGCCCAGCCCCTTCGCCCCGCCACCAGGCCCCGCAGAGAACGGAGCCTCCACGATGAGGCTCGTGAAGGCGGGCGCGTCGAGGCTCGTGGGAACGATGTAGTTCGTCATGCGTCCGTTCATGATCGCGCCGTCTTTCCACACGATCTGCTCGGAGAGCGCCCAGCCGATGGCCTGCAGCGTGCCCCCCTCGATCTGCCCCTTGCACATCAACGGGTGGATCGCCTTGCCCACGTCCTGCGCGGCCCAGAACGCGATGACCTTCGTCTCGAGCGTGTCGAGGTCGACTTCCACCTCCGCGATGTCGCAGCCCCAGCCG
>JBDSFL010000191.1:0-4079 GCA_039919545.1 Thermoanaerobaculia bacterium
GCCCAGCGCCCTCTTGAGCCTTTCTCCAGCAGCCAGCGTAACCCTGTGTTTGAGCAGGGGTGCGCGAACGGACCGTGCGCGCTCACGGAAAACCCTCCACAACATAATCGTCTCCGTTATCTCGGTCACGTGATCATTCTACGGTGGAGCCCCAGGGAGAAGCGTGCGCGTCGGAACCCACTTCCGCGCATCTGCCGGTTGTTCGTCGCCAATGATCGGAACTGTAGGACTCGATCGCGCCCGCCCGATGCGCTTTCGCACGGCGGGATCGCTTCACTCGGGAGCGCTGTATTCCGGCTGTTTTCTGTCGAAGGGGCTTGGGCTGAGATCCTGTTCGTGGGCTCCTCGCTCGGCAGTTTGAGATCCCGTGTGGCCCTCAGTTTGCGGCACGAGGCGGATCGATTCGATTTCGACGGCGTCCGGCACCTCGACGCCGGTCGCACTACCGTCCTTCCTCGTAAAGGAGGCCGGCATGCACACGCTCACCATCTCGCTCCAGGGCGTCGCGAACGACACGACCAACATCGAACTCGGTGACGCCGACGCGCTGCCGGTCTACGTGAAGCTCAAGGAAGTCCTGCTCGCGGCGAAGGCGCCGAGGAAAGCATCGAAAAAAGATGCGGCCGCGCCAGCACCAGGCGCTTCGAACCCTAGCGCCAATGGCGACCAGACGCGGGCGCTCTCAGCTGACGCCGATACCGGCCGCTGAGGCGACTTCCCCATGATCGCTTTCCTCTTCGTTGCGGCGTGTGTGGTGTTCGTCCTATCGCTGCCGCTCTCCTCGACGCCGTTCGGCGGACGGCTCCGGCGGTGGGCGCTCATCCTCTTCCTCCTCGCGCTCGCCCCCTCGGTCCTGCTCGGCCTGCTCAACAAGATGGCACCTTCATCCACTGGAGCCGGTACCCCTGCGCCAGATCCGCTGAGCGCCGCCCTCGGGCTTCTCATCCTCGCACCGCTCGCCTACGGGGCGCTCCGCCTCCGGCAAGCCATGAAACCGAAGGGCCGCGACGCCTGGGGTGAGTTCATGGACCGCAAGGCGGCCGGCAAGAAGCTCGTCGACCCGAAGGCCCCGAAGGGGGGCGGCCCGCCGGATCCATTCGACCCCTTCGGGGGCCGTCCGTGAGCGGCTTCGATCCCCTCGGCTGGCTCCTCGGCAAGGAGCAGCGCCGAGCGTACGAGCGGGCGCGGGCGGCAGAGCTGCCGAAACTCGTGCCGGCGAAGGGGCCGGACGCCCTCCTGGAGAAGGCGCGTCGCCGAGTCGATGGCCCGAACGCCTTCACGTTCGGGACGCTCCCGTCCGGCGCGCGGGTCGACGTCTCGGCCGACATCGCCCTCATGAGCGCGCTCGTGATCGGGGCGAGCGGGTCCGGAAAGACGCGCTTCCTCCTCGGGCTAATCCTCGAGCTCCTGCGCCGACTCTTCAGCTCGCCCGCGGTCGACGTCGAGTTGGAGATCGTCGACCCGAAGGCTGAGACGGTGCTGCTCGTTCAGCAGGCGGTCGCCGCGATGTACCTCCGCGCGGACGCCCGCCTCCGCGAGCGCATTCGTCGGCGCGTCCAGGTCATCGAGTGGTCGCGCGGCGCCGTGTCGCCGTTCGCCCCGTTCGACAACGCGGACGGGCTCGTCTCGAACGCCTACCTCGCGTACCTGCGGACGGACGTGACCGTCCAGGCGAGCCCGTCCTCGTACAGCGAGCCGCTCCGGCAGGCGCTCTTCATGCTCTCCTGGCTCCTCACCGAGAAGCGCTTCCCGCCGAACGTGCGCTTCGTGAGCCGGCTGTTCTCGGACGCGGCGTTCCGCGCGAGGGTGGTCGCCGACGTCGCGGAGCCGGACCTGCGCGCCTACTTCCTCGAGCTCGAGCGCACGCTCGCGCGGCCGACCGCCGACGCCCTGCTCCGGCGCCTCCAGACCGACCTCGCGTTCCCGGAGCTCCGGCTCTCGATCGGCATCCCGCCGGCGGACCTCGGGACGGTCCTCCCGAAGCAGGACCCGCGTGTCGTGCTCGGGAACTACGGCTCTGCGATGGCGCTCCCGCCCTCGAAGGGTTTCGAGCGCGCGGCGCACCGCGTGACCGACGTGCTCCTCCGCGCCCCGCGGCGGGACCCGAAGCGACCGGGGCTCCTCATCCTCGAGGAGGCCCCGACCCTCCTCTCGGGCTCGAGTGAGCTCGTCGAGCCGCTCTCGACCGGTGCGCGGACGCTCCGGTCCGTCGGGCTCGGGATCATCTTCTGCGGCCAGGACGTCGCGAACGCGCTCCCCTCTCCGATGGTCCGCACCCTCCAGCTCAACACGCGGTGGCTCGCCCTGTTTCGCTCCCATGAGGAAGCGAGCTGGATCTACCCCCATGTCGTGGCCGACGAGGCGCTCGCCTCCCTCGGCGAGGGCGAGCGCCAGAAGGAGTTCCGGCGCCACGTGGAGTCGCTCGCTCGTCAGCGGTACTACCTGCTCGTGAAGGGCGAGCCGGCGCTCCCGGTCATAGCCCCGACGATCCCGGACATCCCGACGCTCTGCGGGATCTCAGAGGCGGAGCTGCTCGACGTCTTCCGCCGCGAGGTGGCCTCGCGTTCGATGGTCCCGGCGAAGGTCGCCGCCGACCTCATCGCCCGCTGGGAGGCCGACGTGGTCGATCGCGCCGCGGTGCCACCGACGCCGCTGAAGCCGAAGGCGGCGCCGCCCGCCGCCGGCATCGCGGACCTCCTCGCGCGCCTCGCCGCGCCGAAGAAGGGTGCCTGACGTGCGCGACGTGACGAAGGTGCTCCTGCGGACGACGGGGGTCGCGGTCCTCTACCTCCTGGCGAGCCCTCTCTACGCGCTCCTCGGCCTCCGCCGGCTCCAGAGGTCGTTCCGGGGCGCCAGGCTGGTGCGGAGCGGCTTCGTCGACTGCCCGCACTGCGGCCTCCGCAACCCGCTCGACGTGCTCTCCACCTGCCACCGCTGCGGCATCACCGAGTTCGGCTCGCGCCTCTTCTGCTCGAACTGCCGGCAGGTGACGCGCTGGTTCGACTGCGCACGCTGCCGCGCGACCATCAAGGTGCTGTAGCCGTGCTCGTCTCGAATCTCACTCGTTCGAAAAAGGAGGTGCCCCCGACTATCGATTTCACTCTTGAGCCGAGCGCGCCGACAGGACCATCCCGCGTCCCCCCAGTTCCGTCCCTTCCACCACCCCACTATGGTCTCCCCTGCTACGACTCACGCCCCGCAGCACATGCACCGGAGGACGCGGCCGCTCGGCATGCGACTCCTCCTCCGGTTCGTCCATCTCCTGGCCCTCCTCCTCTTCACGCTGACGAGGATCTTCGAGCTGGTGCTCCGCGAGCCGATCTGCTGGTTCGCACTCGGTCTCGCTGCGGTACTGTGGAATCTCTACTCCCACTGGCCTTCTCACTGATCGCGGAACGGAACACCAACACGCTCTTCACTCTTCGACGCAGGGCGCAGTCCACGGTCTTCGCCGCGAGGCTCAGGTTCCTCTCGGTCCCGCCGGCCCTCTGGGCCGTGCGAACGCGCCGGCCAGCGAACGCGAATGACACTGTCATCGCCGTGCTGTCCGGCATCAGCGGGAGCACGGCCGACGGCCGGCGGGATCCGGGCACGGACACTCACCACGACTTCACCCTTGGACGAAAGGAGGACATTCGCGTCGTCACGGACGCACACCATCGCTGGCCCAACCGCCGTCGTTCGACGGCCTCACTACCCCCTACTCCCGTGTCTCACCGCATCGGCAAGATCCTCCCCAAGCAGGTCGGTTCCCTCGCACTCGAGATTCCCGCGTCCGACTGGGACCGCGTTCGGAGGGTCATCGAGGGCCTCGGCGCCACGATGTACCTGAACGAGCCGGATCCCGGCGAGCGCGGCGTCTTCATCGGACACGAGTACCAGGCGCCCTGCTACCTCTTCGGCATCCAGTTCGGAGACCACCTCGAGGCAACTGACATCGTCGACGCGGTCGATCCGGTGCTGTCCTCAATCATCGACCACCACCTCACACCGCTCCGCCAGCTCGCGTGAGGCGCCCGTGACGACCCAATCCTCCACGTCCAGGTTCCACTCGGCCCCGCCGGTCCGCTGGACCGCGC
>JBDSFL010000213.1:0-3147 GCA_039919545.1 Thermoanaerobaculia bacterium
CGAAGATCGCGACCGTCGCCCAGAAATCGACTCTGGAGGCGGTATCGTCGAAGGCAACCTCGCCTCCCGTCCTCAGGACCGCGCCGCCGACGACAAACGCGAGATAGAGGAGGAGCGCGATGACGTACGACGGGCGGATCGAGGCCTTCCGCGCGACGGCAGCTGCCAGCCCGATCGCCGTCGCCGCGTGCGCGATGGCGAAGAGGTGCGACCAGGGCGGATCGATTCCGATCGTGAAGAAGAGGCGCTCCGCGACCGCCACCTCCACCGCCACGACGCCGATGACGATCGCCACGGCGACCCACGGCTTCCAATGCTCGTTCAGGTTCGTCTTGGCGTTCTCGAGATCGCGTGCGAGCTCCCGTCTCCGGGGCTCGAGTGCGAGGTCAGCGGCGATCTTGGCGTGCGAGGAGAGACTCTCCGGGCTGTAGCCGGAATGCCGCGGCCCCAGTCTCGCGGTGAGCCAGTCCTCCATGCTCGTGCCGGGGAGCGGCTCTTCGAGGGGCACAGAGGCAGCGTGATGCGCCTGCCATACGGAGGTACGGTCGCGGCCCAAAAGGAAACGCCGGAACGATTCGATGAATTTCATCAAGAGTCCTTTCTGTTCGGGAGAAACTCGGAAGCATTCGGGACGGACGAGAAGAAGAAGACCTCCGCTCCGGCGCGCTCGAATGTGGCGCGCCAGTTGGCTTCGAGGGCGTCGAGGGAAGCGATGGAGACCTGGCAGCGGTGGCCGTCTACCGGGGTGACGCCGACGCCGATCACGACGACGGTCACTCCCTGGAGACTCGACTCGGGGATCAGGTGGCGCTTGTCTAAAAAGCGCACCCAGCTCTTTACGTTCGGAATCGCGCATTCGGCGTCGATACCGTCGGCGCGAGAGAATTGCCTTCCATCCGTAAAGAGCAAGAGGATGCGGTCGGCATCGCCCTTGCCAAACTCCCGCGCCAGAAGCGTGGCACCTTCTGCGATGAGGCTGGCCTTCAACGGCTTTCCAGCCGAAGCCGCTTCCGCTGCGCGGACGAAGGCCGCGACGATCTCGTCTCTCTTCGCCTTCGACGCCGCCTTCCGCGCACCGGCACCCCGTCGGTGGGACTCGGCGCTGGTGGTCTGAAGGACGTTGTGAAGAGAGGACGCATCCTCGCCGAGCGTCGCCGCCCATGCCCGCCCCTCTTCACCCGAGGCGAGGAGCTCGGCGACGAGCTCGGCCGCGCGACGCGACATCTCGAGGTCCACTGGGCTCGCCTTCGAGAAGTCGAGGAGGGTTGCGACCTCGACACGGGTGTGAGCGCGAGAGCGCGCCTTTTCCGCCCGGCCGCCGCAGCCCGTCGCCGCGACGAAGACGAGACCAAGACACAAGAGCAGCACATTTCGGTTCTTTCTCATCCAATCACTCCTTGCCCGTTACTCCGGGCGTTCGCTTGGGACCTGGGCGTTTGCCGTACGCGTGCACAGGAAGGCGCCGCGGCCACTCCTTTTCGTGTTCCGGACGTCCGGTCGAGATGGCAGACACGAGTTGACTCCCTGGGCGCAGCGTCGGCACTGTCGAACCCGTCGGCCAATCTCTTCGGTCGAGCTACCGCCAGGACAACGAGAGTTCGTGCCGCCGCGAAGGTGAGATGATCGCGATTGAAAACGTCATCTCTGAATCGGGTCGGGACGCGGTAAATGCGGCGTTGGAGCACGAACAAATCTTCGGCGTTCGACGCCTACGAGGTGCACCTTGCGAAAGAAAGTGCGGCAGGCCGCTGCCCAGGCTGTCGCCGAAAACGACAGGCTGCGACAGGAATTCCAGTGGCGTGAGAAGCTGCCCTTCATCGTCGCGTGCGCGTTCAGGAAACTCGAGACCAAGCGGCGCAAGATGAGGGGGGTCGATCGAAAGTTGGGCGAGGGCGGGTCTGCGAGGCTGCTTCGCGGGATTTACGTCCGAATGGCGACCTGGCTCAGCCCGAGCACCCAATACGGCCTCGAAGTCATCTCAGATGACAAGTCCCTGTCAGAGAACTCTATGTTCCTCACGGGTCTCATACCAATCGACGAACAGTTGATCCGTTCCTACGCTTCTGATTGGTCCATCTTCTTCGGGGACTCAGGCGAGATCGAAGAACAGGGTGTCGCTGTCGGCGTCGACGGGATATTCACTGTGACATTCGGATTCGCGTTGGGGGTCGATTCCGATAAGAGGGCCGTTCGCTTCTTCTGGCTGCGTCTCTCTCGTAAGGTCGGTGTGTATCGACCGGAGGTCCTTCTCGACACGCTTCGAAACGTTCACACGCGATCACTCGAGAGTCTCTGCCGGGCTTTGGACAAGCCCGCGGGCGACGAAATCCACCTCCTTTTCGTGAAGCGATGGATGGCGAATGCGCCGTCCGATCAGGTGATTGACGCGATGAAGATTGGAAGGGAGAGGTTTCGATACGGCACGACCGGCGTCGCCACCGCTCTCCTCTTCTTATTTCCCTGGCTCAAACAACCGAAGTTCTGGAAGAGATTGCCGACGTTCTCGAAGATCAGTCTCACGACCGGTGTACTGTTGATTGGGACGTGTGCGGTCCTTTTCTTCACCAAAGGGAACGACAAGCCTCAGACTCCTCCGCCTCTGAGTCCGCCCCCTCCGACGGCTAGCTCTTCCTCGGATTCAGCCCCGACGAACCCCTTCGACTTCTCGTTCGTCCGGCTCGTGTACCCGCCACCCCTTGGGGCAGGCCGGAAGCCGAGTGCCGAAGTCCCAGCGACGCCGCCGACGATGGAGGTGTACAACCAGCCTCCCGGTTGGAGTCGTATGGCGAATGTAAAAGCGCTCTATGTGCGACCCGAAGATCCAGCTCAGCTGCGGATCGACTATGACCCCTTGAAGCGACCGCCATTCCCAACAGTAATGCAAAGCATCTTTCTGGTTGCACCTGCAGTACGAGGCGACTCGACTCTCGTCCTGGCCTACGTCCAAGCCGCAAACCGCCGGGCCGCCCAAATCCGCTACGAGATCTCGATCGATCAGATCGACAGATTCGACGTAACGGGGGAATGTCCCGATCTTTGTTGAAGATGGAAGTCGGGACGGCTGGTTTCATGATCTTACGCTACGGCGCTTTCCGAGACGGAGTTGGGATGAAGGCGCGCAAGGGCGGCGACGAGCGTACCCAGGTG
>JBDSFL010000258.1:0-6361 GCA_039919545.1 Thermoanaerobaculia bacterium
CGACAACGAAAGAGGGGAGCCCTCAACGGACTCCCCTCTTCGTCGAACGAGATTGGATTCGGAAGGTCAGGCCGTGGGGCTCGACTCGATCCGCATTCCGTAGAACGAGCGGTACACGAACACGACCGAGATCGCGAAGAAGATCGCGAAGAGACTCAGGCTCATCGTGCGAGTGAGGCCGATCGCCAGCTCGACGGCGAGGAGGCCGAACAGCGTCGTGAACTTGATGACCGGGTTCATGGCCACCGACGATGTGTCCTTGAACGGGTCTCCGACGGTGTCGCCGACCACACACGCGTCGTGCAGCGGCGTTCCCTTTTCCTTCAGCTCGACTTCGACCAGCTTCTTGGCGTTGTCCCAGGCTCCGCCGGCGTTCGCCATGAAGATGGCCTGGTAGAGGCCGAAGATCGCGATCGAGATGAGGTAGCCGATGAAGAAGTAGGGCTCGAGGCAGGCGAAGGCCAACGTCGAGAAGAAGACCGTCAGGAAGATGTTGAACATCCCCTTCTGGGCGTACTTGGTGCAGATGGCCACGACGGCCTTGCTGTCTTCGATGGACGCCTTCTCGACGTTCGCGTCGAGCTTGATGTTCTTCTTGATGAACTCGACGGCACGGTAAGCGCCCGTGGAGACCGCCTGGGTCGAGGCCCCCGTGAACCAGTAGATCACCGCGCCGCCGGTGACGAGGCCGAGAAGGAACGGCGGATGCAGCATCGAGAGCTTCTCGAGGTCGGTCGTCAGGCCGTGGGTGAGGAGCATGATGATCGAGAAGATCATCGTGGTGGCGCCGACAACGGCGGTTCCGATGAGAACCGGCTTCGCGGTGGCCTTGAACGTGTTGCCCGCTCCGTCGTTCTCCTCGAGGAAGTGCTTGGCCTTCTCGAAGTTCAGGTCGAAGCCGAAGTCACGCTTGACCTCTTCCTTGATGCCCTTGATGTTCTCGATGACCGAGAGCTCGTAGACCGACTGCGCGTTGTCGGTGACCGGGCCGTAGGAGTCGACGGCGATCGTCACGGGACCCATGCCGAGGAACCCGAATGCCACGAGGCCGAAGGCGAAGACGGCGGGCGCGAGCATGATGCCCTGCGGGAACAGCACCGAGACGCGGTAGGCGATGCCCATCAGCGCGACGATCGAGATGCCTGTCCAGTAGGCGCTGAAGTTGCCAGCCGTGAGGCCCGCGAGCACGTTGAGCGAGGCGCCGCCTTCGCGCGAGGCGGTGACGACCTCACGCACATGGCGCGATTCCGTGGACGTGAACACCTTCACCAGCTCGGGGATGATGGCGCCCGCGAGCGTGCCGCACGTGATGATCGTGGCGAGCTTCCACCAGAGCGTTCCGTCGCCCAGCTCGGGGATCAGGAAATAGGAGACGATGTACGTGATGATGACCGAGACGATCGAGGTGATCCAGACGAGGGACGTCAGGGGAGCCTCGAAGTTCATCTTGTCCGCGTTGGCGTAGCGGGCCTTGGCGATGGCGCCGTTGATCCAGTACGAGCCGACGCTGGCGATGATCATCATGATGCGCATCACGAAGAGCCAGACGAGGAGCTTCACCTGGGTAGGCGCGTCGTGAACGGCGAGCAGGATGAACGAGATGAGCGCGACGCCGGTGACGCCGTAGGTCTCGAAACCGTCCGCCGTGGGCCCGACCGAGTCGCCCGCGTTGTCGCCGGTGCAGTCCGCGATGACGCCGGGGTTTCTCGCGTCGTCTTCCTTGATCTTGAAGACGATCTTCATCAGGTCCGAGCCGATGTCGGCGATCTTGGTGAAGATGCCGCCCGCGATGCGCAGGGCCGAGGCGCCGAGCGACTCACCGATGGCGAATCCGATGAAGCAGGGACCGGCCAGGTTGGCGGGGACGAAGAGGAGGATGAGCAGCATGAGGAGCAGCTCGGTGGAGATCAGCATGGTGCCGATCGACATGCCGGCCGAGAGCGGGATGTCGTAGGTGGGGTAGGGCTTGCCCTTGAGGCTGGCGAACGCCGTGCGCGAGTTCGCGAACGTGTTGATGCGGATGCCGAACCAGGCGACGAAGTAGCTGCCGCCGATGCCCACGAGGCTGGCGATCAGGATCGTGGCGACCTTGTAGGCCTCCATGTGCCGGAGCCAGCCGAAGTAGAACACCATGATCGTGCCGATGAAGAGCTCGAGCAGCAGGATGAACTTCCCCTGAGTGATGAGGTACGTCTTGCACGTCTCGTAGATCAGCTCGGAGACCTCCCGCATCGAGCGGTGAACGGGGAGGTTTTTGAGCTTGGTGTACATGAGGAGGCCGAACGTGAGCCCGGCGAGGCAGACCAGGATGCCGAACATGAGGAGCGTCCGGCCGGACATCCCCAGGAACTGGACGGAATCGAGATCGGGGAGCACCAGATCCGATTCGTCCGCGCGCGCGGAGGCGGCGGTGAAGAGGGAGACGAGAGCCGCCACGATGAATGAAAAAGCGTGGGGAACCTTCGCGCGAATCGAGGAGAGCCGGGGGAGGGGCTGGGCCTGCATCTTGGGTCCTTTCCTTCCGTGAGGCGTCCGGAATCCGGAAGCGCCTTTTCGTGTATTTCTTTTTCTGAAGACAGCCTCTTGACATGCAACGTCCCCGGCTGTTGACCGGGGACGTCGGAGGAGGCGGATTCTAGCTGAGTCTTGCGGGAGGCGCGAGGGTTTCCGGGCTCAGGCCTTCGCCGGAGCCGATTGCGCGGTTACGGGGTCGCCGAAGCGATGGCCCCCGTGGTCGGATTGACCCAGTCCATGACGATACCGATGTTCTTGGCGCCGTTGTTCCGGACGATGTCCATCACCTTGACCGCATCGCCGTAATTGACGGTGTCTTCGACCGAGAAGAAAACGACCTTGGAGCCACGGTTGCGCAGGATCTCCTGGAGGCGGATCGGGAGGTTGGAAACCTCGACCTTCTCCTTGTTGAGGTAGACGTCTTTCGTGGCCGTGACGGAGATGACGATCTGGTCGTTGGTGGGGGGCTGAGGCTGCGCCTGCTGCGCGTTCGGCGGCACCTGGACGTCGTATCCCATTTGCAGCAGCGGCTGGACGACCATGAAGATGATGAGAAGGACGAGGACCACGTCGACGAGCGGCGTCACGTTGATTTCCGACCGCGGACCGCCGCCGCTACCCATGCTCATGCTCATTGTGTGTCTCCCTTCGCCCTGTCTCTACTTGCCCATCTGGGAGGACTTTTCGGTGATCAGGCCGACTTTTTCGAAGCCGCCTTCTTTGATCATCTTCATCACGTTCTTGACGTCGCCGTAGGTGAGCCGGCTATCCGCCTTGATGATGACGTCCTTGGCGGCGTTGCGTTCGCCAAGCTCCTTCATCTTCGCGGCGAAGTCCTTGTCCGGGAACCACTTCGTGTCGACGAAGATCGTCTTGTCCGCCTGGACCGAGATCAGGAGCTCGTTCTTGGACTCGGGCTTCTTCTCGGGACGGTCCGTCTGGGGCAGCATGACGGGCTTACCCTTCTGGAGCATCGGCGTGACGACCATGAAGATGATGAGGAGGACGAGGCAGACGTCCACGAGAGGCGTGACGTTGATGTCGCTCCTCATGTCCTCTCGGCCGCCGTATTGATCCATACCCATTGCTGATTCCTCCTCAGTCTCTTCGAACCGTTCCGAGTCTCTGGTGTTCCCCCCGCTCACGCGGGGTTTCCGCTCCGGCGGGGGGGTCTGGGGGGATCGAGAAACCCCCAGCTTAGCTAGTAGCTCACGCCGCGCGGGCAGCCTGACGCTTCATGAAGTAGTCGATGAGCTCCGAGGCCGAGTTGGACATCTCGACCTGGAAACGGTCGATCTTGTTCAGGAACAAGTTGTACAGCCAGACCGCCGGGATGGCGACGAAGAGGCCGAGAGCGGTCGTGATGAGCGCCTCGGAGATACCCGCCGACACCGAGCCGAGACCGCCGGCGCCGGAGGCCGCCATGCCGCGGAAGGCGTTGATGATGCCGATGACCGTGCCGAGGAGGCCGATGAAAGGAGCGGTGGTGGCGATCGTCGCCAGCCCGCCGAGGCCCTTCTTCATGTCCGCGGTGGTCATCATGGTGGCGCGCTCGATGGCGCGCTCGGCAGCCGCGACCACGTCGTGGCCCGCCAGCGAGCCGCCGTGGGCTTCATAGGCGAACTCGAGGAGGCCGGCCGAGACCACCTTGGCCACATGGCTCTGCTTGTACTTCTTGGCGAGATCGATGGCTTCCTTGAGCTTCTCCTGCTTCAAGAGCTGTCCGACCTCGAACGCGAACTTGACGGACTGCTGCTTGGCCTTCTTGTAGTTCCACCAGCGCTCGATCGAAACACCGAGCGAATAGATGGAGAGGAAACAGAGCAGAAGGAAAATCCCCTTCGCCAGGGGTCCCATCGAGGCCCAAAGGCCGCCCATACTCATGTCCATGTGAACCGTCCTCCTTTGTCTTAACGACTTGCTTTGACTGACTTTTGGTTTCGAGCTAATTTCGAGAGTCGAGACTTACTGCAACCTGAAATTCACGGTGACCGTGAGATAGACGGGCACCGCTCGCCCGTTGAACGTCGCCGGCTTGTATTTCCACTGCTGAACGGCGCGGATGGCCGCGTTGTCGAGCAGCGGGTTGATCCCACGAAGGACGCGCACGGATTCGACCGAGCCTTCCTTGGTGATGATCGCCTCGAGAATGACGACGCCCTGCATGCGGGCCTTGCGGGCCGCTTCCGGGTAGGGGGGCTGCGTCTTGGAGATTTCGATGGGTTCCTTGACCTCGCCGCCGACCCGGAGAGGCTCTTCGGACACGGTGCCGCCGAGCACACCGCCCGGAGCGCCGCCGAGCACGCCGCCCATGACACCGCCCGCCACGCCGCCTTCGACGCCACCCTCGACGCCGCCTTCGACGCCCGAGTCGGGTTCGGGGATGTTCGTCGGAGCCGGAAGCATGTCGGGTACCGTCTGGGGCACGACGACCGTGGTCGGCTTGATGATCTCGACCTTGGGCTGCGTCTTCGGCGTGGCCGCGGCCTTGGCCGGTGGGGGAGGCGGCGGCGGCGGTGGAGCCGAGGCCGCATAGAAGGTGACCGGGATCGGCGGCTCCGGGATGTCTTCGATGTACCACATCGAAAGCCCCAGCGCCGTGCCGATCACCAACACGTGAATGAGGATCGAGAGCGGAACAGTCATCCAGCCGCGGCCGCTGGACTTCTGTTTCGACGATTCGATGAGCGACGCTTCAAACATTTTTACTCTCCGCTCCTCACATCGCCTCGAGCGGATTCTTCGCGGCTGCCTCTTCGCGCTGCTTCTGGACCACCCGCTTGCGCGCCTCGAGAGCCGTCTTCTGCCACTCGTCTGCTTTGGCCTTCAGCTCGGCCACCTTGGCCGGGTCGGTTTCCATCTTGGCCAGCTCGCGGTACATCAGGTTGATGTAGAGCTGCGCCTCGAAGTAGTCCTTCCGGAGCTCGTTCGCTTTCATCAGCTGTGCCATGCCGAAATCGACGATTTCCTTCCGCTTGACCGGATCGAGCGCCTCGGGAACCGTGTTGTACGACTTGTCCCAGCTGGTCACGCCCATCGTGTAGTAGATGTCGGCATTGGTGGGCTGGATCTCGGCCCGCTTCTTCTGCCATGCCATCGACTGGTCGAAATCGCCCTTCTTGGCGTACAGCATGGCGATCGTCTGGACGGCCTGCTCGTCGGTCGGGTGCTTGGTGAACCACTCCTTGAAGTACGCGATGGCCTCGTCGTGCTTCTGGGCGTTCATGTAAGTGGTGACGAGGTACTTGGCCGCCTTGTCGTCTTCCGGCTTGGCCAGGAGGTACTTCTTGAAGTGCTCGATGGACTTCTGGAGGGCGTCGAGGTCTTTGGGGTGTGTGGAGCCCGGGTTATAGAGCGCCATGTAGCCCATCGCCACGAACTTGTCGAGACGAACTTCTTCGGGGTCGAGGGCCTGCGCATCGTTGTAGCGCTTCAAAGCCTCGTCGTACATCTGCTCCTTGAAGAAGGCGTTGCCTTCCCGGATCAGCTGCTTGGACTTGAACTTGTTGCACCCGCCCGCCGAAAGGCTCAGAAGCGCCAGGGCCACCACGGGAAGGAATCGACCACGACGGGCTCTCGCCTCGGTTCGTCCCGCATCGGTCGTCGTTACCGTCATCGCTCTGTAACTCCTTTCCATCCGGAAATGCCCGTCCACGTCCCTGTTGATTCCCCGGACCGGGTTCCGGTTCCCGCCTGGCCAATAAATTTACTCGGAATTCCCGAAAATCGCTGATCGAATTCGACCCCGGAGGCAAGAGGAGCGGTTTCGAGCCTCAGGCGGCCCCCCGGACGGACTCGTCGAGACGCGCCGCGGGTGCGGGAGGCGTTGCAGCGGGTGTGACCACTC
>JBDSFL010000276.1:0-7276 GCA_039919545.1 Thermoanaerobaculia bacterium
AAGGCAGAGGAAATTTATCTCGAGGTGCGCGTGACGAACGCTCCCGCACGGCGCTTCTACGAGTCGCTCGGCTTCGTGGATGCGGGCCGCCGAACGGCGTACTACTTCGATGGGGAGGACGCTCTCGTGATGGTGTGCCCGCTGACAGGCCCGCGCGGGGCCTGGGAGCCCGTTTGAGCCGGCCGATCGGATCAGGAACCTTGACCTTCCCGGGGGAAGGATGGAGACTTTCACCAGTGTCCTGCACCAAAAATGACCGATCCCAACAGAGGAGGTGGCGATGCCGTCCTTGACAGAGGAAACCAAGCAAGAGCTTTCGCAGCACAACGAGGAATTCAAGGGGTTGCTGACGAACCATCACGAGCACGAGCGAAGGCTCGCCGAGCTCGCGTCCAAGGCCTATCTCTCGACCGAGGAAGAGGTCGAGGAGAAGAAGCTCAAGAAAGAAAAACTCCATCTCAAAGACCGCATGGAAGAGATCGCACGCGAGCACCGGGCTCGCGTCGGCGCAGCCCGCTGAGCGAGCTGGGCTCTTCCACGGAGGTTGCCCCATGGTGACCGAGGGGCCTCTGGGCTCCGACGATTCACAGCCGGTTCCTGTCGCCGCGCCCCGCCGGGGCGTCCGCCGTGGAATCTATGTGCTCCCGACGCTCTTCACGCTCGGGAACATCTTCTGCGGCTATCTCTCGATCGACTCCGCCGTGAACCACCGTTTCGATCAGGCGGCCATGCTGCTGTTCCTGGCCGGCGTGCTCGATGGACTGGACGGGCGGGTGGCGCGACTGACGGGGACCACGTCCGCGTTCGGCGAGCAGCTCGACAGCCTCGCGGACGTGATCTCCTTCGGCTTCGCCCCCGCCTTCCTCGTCTACCTCTGGGCACTGTCCGATTTCGGCCGGCTCGGTCTCTTCGTTTCCTTCCTCTTCGTCGTGTGCGGCGCTTGCCGCCTCGCGCGCTTCAACGTGCAGGTGCACATCGTCGACAAGCGCTTCTTCGTCGGCCTGCCGATTCCCTCGGCCGCGGGCGCGCTCGTGGGTCTCATCTGGGTTCTGCCCGAACCGCTCCCCAGCCGTGAGGCGAAGGCGGCGTTTCTCGTGATCACCTGTATCTTGTCGTGGCTGATGATCTCCACCTTGCGGTACCGCTCGTTCAAGGACGTGGACCTCAAGTCGCGCCGGCCCGCCTGGCTCGTGCCCCTCTTCGCCCTCGTCCTCGTGTTCCTCGCCCTGCTGCAGGAGCGGGCGCTCACCACGCTGCTCGTCGTGTACGCGCTGTCGGCGCCCGTCACGAAGATCATCACCTCGATCGCCGCTTACCGCCGCCGGCAGCCGGTCACCTGAGCGGCATGGCCGAGTCCGTTTCCACGCGGCCCGGGGCGCGGGTCGCGATCGTGGAGCCCACGTCCCTGCTCGGCCGTGACGTGAAATCGGCGCTCGAAGAGAAGGCCTTCCCCATCGCGCGGCTCGAGCTCTTCCACACGCAAGGCACGACCGGCACCCTCACCCGCGACGACGAAGAAGCCCTCTATGTCGCGCCGCTCGTCGCCGATTCGCTGGACGACTGCGATGTCGCGTTCTTCTGCGGGAAGCCCGAGCAGACGGAAAGTTTTTTGAAGACGCGCACCGGAAGCTGCCTCGTCATCGATCTGTCGGGCGTACGAACCGGCGGACCCTTCGTCATCCCGTTCGAGGATTCCGAGACGACGGCATTGCCGGCTGGCGACGTCTATCTCACCATCGATCCAGCCGCGTACGTGATCGCCGAGGCCATCCGGGCGCTCGATGCCCTGCAGGCCGTTCAAGGTGCCACGGTGGCCATCGATCGTCCGGTCAGCGAGCTGGGGCGCGAAGCGCTCGACGAGCTCTTCGCGCAATCGATCGCCCTCGCCGGTTTCAAGCCGGTGCCGCAGGAGTTTCTGGGCACCCGCGCGGCGTTCAATTTCTATCACCCGCCCGATACATCTTCGTACGAGCAGCGCGTCATCGAGGACGTGCGGCGCGGGCTGGGCCGGCCGTTGCCGCTGGTCCTGCTCTCGGCACGTGCCGGTGTCTTTCACGGGCACCACATCCGCATCGAGGCCCGCTTCGCCTCGGCTGCTCCAACGGCCGAAGCCATCCGCGCATCCTTGTTCGCGACGCGCGCCTTCGCCGAGGTCGACGCCGAGAACCTGTCGGGTCCGGTCGAGTCGGCGGGTCGTGACGAGACGCTGGTGCTGCGGGTCACGAGCGATGGAAGCTCCGCCGTCCTGGGTCTGGCGTCCGACGTGTTCCGCTACCCCGGCGCGCTGATGGCGGTCCGCCTGGCGGAGGACGCTCTGGTCGAGCGCTCCGTGCTGCCCGCGCGCCAGAGCTCGTAGCTCGCTGGCTTTCGCGGCGTTGCGGTTCAGCGCTTCTTGGGGCGCGTGGCGGGCTTCGGCCGGGGCGTCGGCTCCGGAGCGTTCACCATCACCTGGACCTCATTTCCGCGGATCGGCTCGCCTCCCGAAACGGCCAGCTGGTACTTGACGAAGACCTTGACGTCTTTTCCGACGATCCGGATCGGCCCGGTCAGGTTCGTCTCCTCGGCCGCGTAGAAATTTTCGAAGAGCCGGCACACCGTGGCGCGCCCGAACGGCACGCGCTGAGCCTTCTCGTCCTCCGAGGAGAGGAGATCGAAGCGGTCGAAATCGCCCGCCTTCACCGCCGTGAACACTCCCCCTTCGGTCCGGATGTCGATGGAGTTGTAGAGGTGGGAGAGATCGGTGGGCACAGGCGTCGTGTTCGAGGCCTTGATCACGAATTCGACCGAGCCCTTGCCGCTCGCCCTCGGCTCGACGGAGATCTCGAGGTGGGGCGCGACCGGCTTTCCCGTGAGCACCGCGCGGATCGCCGGATAGCCCACGACGTGTCCGTCGCGCGGGAGGCCGTCCACGAGGAAGACGCGCCCGAGAAACTTCGGCGCTCCCCAGCGGCTCGCCGAGGAAACGAAGCGGACGATCTCGCCGAAGCCCATCGTCCGGAACACGGCGCTGCCGCCATCGGGCCCCAGGAGAGTGGCCGAGGGCTCGCTGCCCTTGCGCGGCTTGAAGACGTAGACGTTGCCCGCCTCGTTCGAGAGCACCTCGCCGAAATCGAAGTCGAGATTCCGATCCTCGGAGAGCTTGTCGATCTCGCCGTCGGGAATTCGCCGGCCCAGACCGTCCGCTCCGGCGCGGCCGTACCCGCCCGGAACGATGAGCACACGAAAAGGAATCGTCATGGCCTGGGCTGCTTCGCGAGTCGGCTCCGTGACCAGTCGATCACCGGTCTCGGGTCTCCGCCCCAGACTGAAGAGCAGCACTTCGTCCACCGCCCCGGAAAGCGGTTTCATCGCTTCCGGCGTGAGGTCGGTGGGCAGGGTGACCGAGATCGGGAGCCCGCCGACGAGCCGCTTCAGGGATTTCAGCGCGCTGGCGAGCGCGGGAATGTGCGTGGGGCCCACGCGGAGGTGCAGGTGCACACCGGTGACCGTCGCCCAGCTTCGTGCTTCCGCCAGCGACTTGCCCAGGCCCGCGCCCCAGCCCTCACCCACGAGCTCACCCTTGGCCCCGGGGTTGAGCGCGTCTTCGGCCCCCGCCTCGGCCATCACCACGAAGACGACCGGCTTCTTGATCCGGTTCGGCGGCGGCGGCTGCAGCGCGGTGACGGAACCCGAGCTCGAGAGCGTGGCGCCGGCCACGTAGAGTCTGCCGATACCCATCACGTCGAGCTCAGGCTCGAGCTCGTCCGGGACCACCGCGGGCGCTTCGGCGAGGAAGATCGCGTCGCCCTTTTTCGCGGCGCTCGCTCCCCCCCCGGAGCTCGCGGGCTCCTTGCTGCAGGAGGAGAGGGCCAAGGGGAGGGCGAGGACGACGAGGGCGGCGAGAGCGGCGCCCAGCGAGAGGGATGCGCGCGTTGTTGGGATCACGCCCCGATGATACCAACCACGTCGCGAGGTCAGGCGATCGTCGGGATCACGAAACCGATGCGGAGCCCGCCAGAGCGTCCGGGCTGTGCGAAGACGCTTCCCCCTTGTCGCTCCACGGCGCGGCGCGCGGCGGCGAGCCCCATCCCCGAGCCGCGCGACTTCGTCGAGAAGGTGGGGTCGAAGAGGCGGCCGAGCTGTTCGTCCGGTACTCCGGGGCCGTCGTCCTCGCATGCGAAGCTCACTCCGGTCCGCCCGTCCTCGAGCACGCTCGGCTCGGCCGAGAGCCGGATGCGGCCGCCCGCGTCGCCGATGGCCTCCACCGCGTTGAGAAGGAAATTGGTGAGCGCGTCCCGCAGGAGGGCGCGGTCGGCGGCGAGCGGCCCGAGGTCGGGCGCGACGTTCACGTCGACCGAGATCCGCTCGTGCGCGGCGTAATCCGAGGCCACCTCGGTGAGCAGCTCGTTCACGGCGATGGGGTCGAGGGCGAGACGTTCCACGGTGGACGGATCCGAGAACCGCGCGAGCCTGCCGATGCGCTCGGTGAGGATGTCCACCTGGCGCAGGATGTTCACGGCCGCCTGCTCGAGCGCCCCTTCCGGCGCGGCGAGACCGCGAGCGCCGAAGCGCAGGAGCCGCTCGGCGGAGAGCCGGATCGGGGTGAGCGGATTCTTCACGTCGTGCGCGATCGAGCGGGCGGCATCGACCCAGGCGGTGAGTCGATCGGCACGGATGAAATCGGTGAGGTCCTCGAGAAGCAGCAGCGAGCGCTCCTCGCTCTCGTCCGGAGGCAGAGTCGCGATGACCACGCGGAACACGCGCTGCTGCCCGCCGTCGAACACCGTGATCCGCGTCTCGTGGGGGGACGGGCCACGCCGCGATTCGTCGAGCGCGTCTCGCAGCGGCGCCCACGCCGCGGGCGTCGTGCGCTGCTCCAGGTCGCGTCCGGGAAGGATCTGATCGGCCGTGGGATTCGCCAGCAGCACGGCGCGGTCGCGCTCGCGAAACAGGATCACGGCGGCGGTGAGGTTCGAGAGCAGCCCGACCGCCGCGGCACGTTCGCGCGCCAGCGATTCGGTTCGCTCTTTCACGCGGGACGCCATGGCCTCGAAGGAATCCACGAGGCGCGCGAGGTCCACGGTGGAGGGGCGTTCGATCGGCGGCGCGGCTCTGCCCGAGCCGATCAGCTCGGCGCCTTCGATGAGATCTTCGATCGGCCGCGAGAGCGAGATCGCCGCGCGCCCGCCGAGCCCGAATGCGCCGAGGGCCACCGCGAAGGCGAAGAGCACGAGCGAGTCGACCGCCAGGCGGCCCGCCTCGTCCTCGGCCACGACGACCGCCAGCGCCTCGCGGCCGTCACGCGAGACCGACTCGGCCGCCTCGACCATGCGCGGCAAGCCGCCATGCGCCCGAGTCGACACGGCGGCTGCTTCGCGCCGTCCCTCGGCCAGCGTCTCCGCCACCGGCGCGGTGAGGAGATCCTCGGCGATCTCGGCGGCGACCGGTAGCGCGCGCGAGGCGAAGAGCAGACGTCCGTCCCGGTAGAGCAGGAGGTCGCTGCCGATCACCGAGGCGGCGCGGTTGAGATCCGATTCATCGGGGAGAGAGCCCTCGACATTCGGCAATGCCCGGCGCGCTTCCGCGAGAATTCCGCGCGCCCGCCGCGTGGTCTCGGCGCCTGAGTGGCGCTCCAGAGCGAGCTGCACGAGGAAGACGCTGCCGGCGAGAGGAAGGGCGCCGAAGAGAAAGACGAGCGCGACCAGCCGCGCGCGAAAGGACCCGAGCAGCCGTCCGCGCCCCAGCCAGAGCCAGAGCTGGGCGGGAAACAACGTCGTGCCGGCGAGGAGGATCGGCAGGACCAGCAGCAATGCCGCCTCCGCCGCAGCCGTCGCGGCCCCGAGCGTCGCCAGCGGAGACTCGGTAGGCGTGGTGTACGCCACGAAAGCTCCGCTGACGGATCGCACGTGCATGCGCAGCGAGCTCGTGGCGGTGTTCGCGAAACCGGAGGCGGTGCCTCTGCTGCGGGCCTGGGTGAGCAGCATGTCCGGGAGCTTGAAGCGATCCCCGGCCCGAGGACGCGTGAGCCGGCCGGCGGCGTCGTACTCGAGCCGGTCGACCGGCACGCGTTCCGGCAGATCGCCGGCGACGACCGCGGTCAGCAGCGAGTCGCGATCGTCCCCGCGCGGGTCGGCGATGAGCTTCCACGACGCGCGGAACGACGGAACCGGAATGCGGGCCGCCGTCGTGCGCCCGCGTCCCTCCGTGCCCGGACGGATCACGCCGAAGGACGACACGACCTCGCCCGCGGGGTTTCGCACCGTCAGCACGTCCCCTTCTCCGGGGAACTCGGCATCGGCGCCCCGCACCCAGAGCGCCCGCGCGAGGTCGCTCGGCACGGTCCGTTCGCCCGCGGGAAGCCACGGGGAAAGGGCGGCATCCGCCACGCGTTCCTCCCAGCGGCGCAGGCGCTCGCCTTTTGTCCCTTCCGCCTGTTCCGCCCGATCGAGCGCGCGGTCGAATCGCCGCAGCTTGCCCGCGGCGGCGCCCGACGCCCCGATCACGCTCGCGGCCGCGACGAGGAAGACGGCCGTGGCCGCGCGGCCGAGCAGGTCGAGCCGGGGCAGCTCCTTCATGCGCCGGGAAAGCCAGAGAGCCAGTGACGCCGAGCCGAGCATGGCCGCGGCGGGCGCCCACCACGAGCCGAGCGAGCTCAGCGTGCCCGCCAGGAGCAGGAACCCGACCGGAGCGAAGAACCGGCCCGTCCAGCTCGTCTCGATGCGGAGGAGGCCGGCCGCCAGCGCGACCATGCTCGCCAGGAGCGCGACCGCGCCGGTGAGCCCGAGGAAGACCGCGCCGCTCGCGGGCACCAGGCTCATCTCCGAAAGCAGGTCGGACCGATGGTAGCCCGCGGCGACAGCGAGCACGAGCGGGACGATCGAGATGGCGAGGCCCAGGACGATGCGGACCGCACGGAGGAATGCTGGGATGCTCCTCGGCGGTTCCTCGACCGCGCGCTCAGGTGAAAACGCCAGAACCCGGAGAATCACCAGCGCCGCGAGGCCCGTGAGAAAGAGATCGGCGGGCGTGGACACGAGCCCGAGATGCCAGCGGTCTCCCGAGACCCGCTGCGAGAAAAGCTCCTCCCAGAGCCCGCCGTCGGAGCGCGCCGAGCCCAGCAGGAGCACGAGTCGCGCTCCAAGCACGGCGAGCACCGGCGTTCTGAGCGCGATCGCGAGCGCGATGAGCCCGAGCGCGCAGACCCATGTTCCGGGCCGTGCCCGCGCACGCGAGAGATCGTCCTCGGCGAGGGAGCGCGAGACGGGCTCGATCGAAAGGCTCACCAATCGCTCCGCGC
>JBDSFL010000382.1:0-10857 GCA_039919545.1 Thermoanaerobaculia bacterium
ACGCGGCGCTTCACGGCGCTCTCGCCTGTGATCACGAACACGTCGACGCCCCCTTGGCTGCCGCCGAAGGAGCCCTTGGCCAGGCGCAGCGTGCGCGGGCGGCGGTCGGTGATGAGATCCACGTCGACGCGCAGGTTCGAGCGTAGGCGCGGGTGGTTCTTCTCCGTGAGGCTGATCGAGAGAGTGACCAAGCCGTTCTGGATGGCGGGCACCACGCGCGACACCACGCCTTCGAGCCGCGTCTCGTCCGAGATGTCGAACTTCACCGACGCGGCCTGGCCGATACGGATGCGGCTGGCGTTCACGTCGGGCACGGTGGCGTCCACGCGGAACGCGGTGAGGTCGGCCACGCGCGCCAGGATGTCTCCCTTGTGCACCTGCGCGCCTTCCTCCGATACCACGTAGGTGAGGACGCCCGCGCGATCGGACTGCGTGGTGGCCAGGTCGAGCTGCCGCTTCTGCTCGACGCGCTCGCGGCGCAGCGTGTCGCGCTCGAGCGAAAGCCCGGCGATCTGCGTGGCCGTGGAGCGGGAGGCGATGGACTTGGACTGCTCGAGCTGCGCGAGCTCGAGGCCGGTGCGTGCCTCGTCGAGCTCGGATTGCTTGAGCAGCTCGTCCGAGACCAGCCCCTCGGAGAAGAGCTTGCGGTTGCGCGCCGAGCTGGATCGATACGTCTCGAGCAGCAGCTTCTTGATGCGCAGCTGGCTATCGAGAGAGGCGAGCGTCGCTTCGAGATCGAGGCGCGTGCGCTCGGCCTGGTTCTCCTTCAGCGCGAGCCCCTGATCGAACTTCTGGAGCGCCAGGACCGATTCGCTCATGTCGAGCTGCAGGATCGCGTCGCCCTTCGCCAGCACGGCGCCGGGGTGCTCGAGGATGCGGATGACGCGCGCGTCGATCGGGCTCGCGAGCACCTTCTCTACTTCTGGAACGACGGTGCCGGACGCCGAGATGCTGGCCTCGAGCGGTCCCGAATCGACGCGGGCGGTGCGGAGGGCAGCGTAGGTGAGCGAGGGGCTCAACAGCGAAGAGAGCGCGGCGAAAGCGGCGAGGATGCCCAGCACGCACGCCGCGCCGATGGTGATGCGGCGCATGAGGCGGGCGCGGGTGACACGTTCGTCGAGGGGGCGGTCCATCGGGGCGGCTGTTTCCATGGCGATGAGCTCTTTGCAACGGCGAGGCCATGCGCCAAGCACTGCAAACAAAGGCTTTTCGCGATAACCGGGTCTCGTGTGCGTTCATGCGCGAACAGCCGAGTGTCCGCTTTTGAACAGTGGCGGTGACGAAGCTCTATCCTCGCGCGGCGCGCGGCATGCGGAAAGTGCCTCGCGGGAGGACTCTGGAGATGACGAAGGATCCGCTCCGTCCGCTGCTGGTCGAGCTGCTCACCGGGGGGCATGCGCACGCCGCGCCCAAGGACGTGCTCCGGGGCATTCGCGCGGTGCACGTGGACGCACGGCCCAGCACCGCGCTTCACTCGCTATGGGAGGAAGTGGAGCATCTGCGGCTGGCCCAGGAAGACATCCTGCGCTACACGCTCGAGCCGAAATGGAAGTCGCCGCCCTGGCCCGAGGGGTACTGGCCGACCGCGCCGTGCGGCAACGTGAAGCGCTTTCGCGCCTCCGTCAAGGCGTTCCTGAGCGATCTCGAGCGTCTCGCCGCGGTCGCGCGCGATCCCGCGGTCGACCTCCACGCTCCGATCGCGCACGCGGTGAAGCGCTCGGACGGGAGCGCCCCGCACAGCCCGTTGCGGGAGATCCTGCTCGCCGCCGATCACAACGCCTACCACCTCGGGCAGATCGTCTCGCTCCGGAAGCTCCTCGGCGCCTGGCCGAAGTGACCACGACCGGTCCTGGCACCGAATCCGCTTAAATTACGGCGCGTGCGTGCCGCGCACGGAAAGGGGAATGCCATGTCCGTAGCCAAGATCATCGAGATCAGCGCCGAATCGCCGGAGGGATTCGACGCTGCCATCCGCGAGGGAATCCAGAAAGCGAGCGAGTCGCTGAAGAATATCCAGGGGTGCTGGGTGAAGGATCAGGAGGTGAAGGTGAGAGACGGAAAGATCACCAGCTACCAGGTGACGTTGAAGATCACCTTCATCCTCCAGTAGGGATGGCGGGCGAATCGCCGGGGCATTCGCCCGAAGCCACACCGCAGGTTCTCTTCCTGGGTGACAGCCTCACCGCGGGGTTTGGCCTGTCGCGCGAGGAGGCTTTCCCTGCGCTCCTGCAAAACGAGCTGGCCGAACGCGGACGGCCGATGCTGGCGCTGAACGCGGGCGTTTCCGGCGACACCTCGGCGGGAGCCCTGAAACGCCTCCCTTCCTGGCTGAAGCGGAAGCCCCTCGCCGCCGTCGTGGCGCTGGGAATCAACGACATCGTTCGTGGCGTGGATCCGACCGCGATCGAACAGAACCTCCGCGAGATCCTGACGCGGCTCCGTGCGGCGGGCGCGCGCACGCTGCTGTGCGGGATGCGGATCCCGCCCATCCTGGGGTCCTCACATGCCGAACGCTTCGCGCGCCTCTACCCCGATCTCGCGCGCGAGCTGGCGATACCGATCGTTCCGTTCCTGCTCGAAGGCGTGATGGGCCGCGTCGAGCTGAACCTGGCCGATCGAATCCACCCCAATGCCGCGGGGCAGAAGGTCATCGCCCGCCATCTGCTGGGTCCCGTGGCGCGCCTGCTGTCCCGTTAGACTTCATTCGTTGAGAATCGCCCGTGAGGTCGCCTTCAAGCTGACGGTCGAACGCTCGCGCTTCTTCGCCGTGCTCTTCCCGGCCCGGGCGGAGGAGGACGTCGCGGCTCGCGTGAAGAGCGCCCGCGGTGAGGTGCGCAAGGCAAATCACCATTGCTGGGCCTTCCGTCCGGCGGAGGGCGATAGGGCGACCGAACGCTCGCGCGACGACGGCGAGGTGGGGCATCCGGGAAAGATCCTCTTCGCCCTGCTCGAGAAGCACGAGCTCGAGGGAGCGCTCCTCGTCTCGCGGGTTTTCGGGGGCGTGAAGCTCGGTGTCGGCGGCGTGTCGCGCGCGTTCCGCGAGGCGGGCGAGGGGGCCATCGAGGCCTATCGGGAATCGGAACCATGAAAGGCGAGGGGACGATGGCGATGGATTTCGAACGCGAGAAGCTGGCGGCGGCGCGACGCAGCCTCGACTACGTGAAAGACGGAATGCTCGTCGGGCTCGGCACCGGCTCGGCCGCGGCGCATGCGGTACGCCTGCTGGCCGAACGCGTGAAGGACGGGTTGCGGATTCGCTGCATCCCCACCTCGCGCCGCACCGCCGAGCTGGCGCGCTCGCTCGGCATCCCGATGACGAGCTTCGACGAGACGGCGCGCCTCGACGTGACGATCGACGGAACCGACGAGTTCGACCCCGACCTGGATCTCGTCAAAGGGGGCGGAGGCGCGCTCCTTCACGAGAAGATCGTGGCCGCAGCGAGCGACCGGCTCGTGATCGTGTGCGAATCGAAGAAACGTGTGCCGGTGCTCGGCACGAGCGGGATGCCTCTGCCCGTCGAGGTCGTGCCCTTCGGCTGGCCGGTGGTCGCGGCCGCGCTCGGGCGGATGGAGGGTCAGCCCGCGCTCCGCCTCTCTGCACCGGAGGAGCCGTTCCAGACCGACGAAGGAAATTACATTCTCGACTGCCGATTTCCGGATCTGTCCGATGCCGCGGCGCTGGCCGAGCGGCTGGAACGCATGACGGGCGTCGTGGAGCACGGCCTCTTCCTGAAGCTGGCTTCCGTCGTGATCATGGGGCAAGGGGACGGTTCCGCGCTCTTCACGCGATCCTGAAATTCCCGCTCGCGCTCCGTATGATCACTGCGTCCCTTGATTCTTTCGCTGACAGGAGAACCATGCAAACCAGATCGGTCTCGCGGCTCGTCGCCTCTATTTCTTTGTCCTTGCTCTTGATCCCTCAACGGGGAGCCTTCGGCGCCGAGCCGGCGGCGAAACCCGCCGACAAGCCCGCCGAGAAACCGGCCGAAAAGACGATGGAAGAAGAGTACAAGAACATCGTCGTCTTCAAGGGGCTGCCGAGCCATCAGCTCGACGGCGCGATGGCCTTCATGTCGGCGGCTCTCGGCGTGGGCTGCGCCTTCTGCCACGCGATCACGCCGGATCACACCGGCTGGGAGAAGGACGACAAGAAGGAGAAGAAGTCCGCGCGCGAGATGGTGGAGATGACGCGTGCCATCAACAAGCAGAGCTTTGGCGGCAAGGACGTGATCACCTGCGCCACCTGCCATCAGGGGCACCCGCATCCGAGCTCGCGTCCTCCCGTCGATCAGATCGCGCTGCGCAAGGCGAGCGACAAGGATGAAAACCCCGATCCGAAGGCGGCTCCGATGCCCACCGTCGAGCAGGTGCTCGGCGCGTACACGAAGGCGCTCGGAAGCGACGCGGCCCTCGCTGGACTCAAGACCCAGATCGTGAAGGCCACCTCCGTCGGCTCGGACGGGGCCAGCGTGAAGCAGGACTTCATCCGGAAGGCGCCGAACAAGCTGCTCATCGTGACGAGAGAGGCCAACGGCGGCACGTCGAGGCAGGGGACGAACGGCACGACCGGCTGGATGCAGAGCAAGGAGGGCGAACGCGACGTCACGGGGCCGCCGCTCACGCAGCTGAAGCGGAATGCCGACTTCACGCTCGACACGAAGCTGGCCGAGCAGTTCAAGAAGCTGAGCGTCGCCGGACGGGACACGTGGAACGGGCACGACACGGTGGTCCTGCGCGGCACCGCGGCTCTCGACGATCACGGCGAGCGGCTCTGGTTCGATACGAAGACGGGGCTCCTGGTGCGCCGCGACACGTTCGTGAAAACGATCCTGGGCTCGATCCCCGACCAGACCGAATTCGACGACTTCCGCGTCGTGAAGGGAGTGAAGACTCCTTACGTCACCAAGCGCACCACGCAGTGGATGAACTTCACTCGTACGGTCGATTCCGTCGTCCAGAACCCCATGGTGCAGGACTCCTCATTCGAGAAGCCGGCGCCGATGTCGGAAGCACCGAAGACCGAGGCTCCCAAGTCGCCGGCGGCAAAGACGAACTGAACAGGTCTTCCTGCTGCGGCTCGGCGACTGGTGTCGACGAGCCGCAGCATCGAGGCCCCACCGGTCGTCGGTTACGAAGGCACGCCCTCGCTGATCGGGCTTCCCTCCGCGCAGAGGCGATCCGCGATCACGAGCGCCTGATCCAGCGCCTCGATGGCCTCGTCGATCTGCTCCTCCGTGATGATGAGCGGCGGCGCGATCACGAGGTGGCTCACCCAGCCGAGCGCCGAGACGCCCCTCTTCATCATGTCGGCCGTGATCTGGTCGATCACCAGCGGCTTGCGCGCCACCTTGTCCTGAGGCGTGTTGAACGGCTCGCGCGTGCTGCGATCCTTCACCAGCTCCACGGCCCAGAAGAGGCCCACGCCGCGCACGTCGCCGATTGCGGGATGTTTCTCCTTCAGCGCGTTCAGCTTCCGTCCCATGATGGCTCCCATCGTCTTGGCGCGGTTCAGGAGGTCGAGCCTCTTGTACTCGTCGATGGCGGCGATGGCGGGGGCCAGCGTGAGGGGGTGCGCCTCGTACGTGTGTCCGTGCGCGAAGAAATGGTCGTCGAAGAAGTCCGCGATCGGCCGCGTCGTGGCGACGAGGCCGAGCGGCGCCATCGCCCCGGTGATTCCCTTGGCGGTCGTGAGGATGTCGGGAGTGACGCCCCACGTGTCGACCGCGAACCATTCCCCCGTGCGTCCCCAGCCCGACATCACCTCGTCGGCGATCAGCAGCACGCCGCGCGACTTGGCGATGGCGGCGAGGCGGGGGAGGTATTCCTTCGGCGGCACCAGCACGCCGTTCGTGCCGACGATGGGCTCCACGATGATGGCGGCCACGTTCTCCTCGTGGTCGATCATGTAGGCCATGTAATCGGCGCAGGCCACGTCGCATTCCGGATGCGTGCGGCCCAGCGGGCAGCGGTAGCAGTTGGCTTCCGGGCCGAAGACCACGCCGGGAATCTTGCCGGCGGGCTCGGCGTACCAGCGCCGCAGGTCGCCCGTGGCGGCGATCGAGCCCGCCGTGGAGCCGTGGTACGAGGTGTAGCGGGCGACGATCTTGTGCTTGCCCGTGACCATCCGGGCGATCTTGATCGCCGCCTCGTTCGCCTCGGTGCCCGAGGTCGTGAAGAAGAACTTGTCGAGCCCCTTCGGCAGCACCTCGAGTAGCTTGAGGGAGAGCGCGGCCCGCACGTCGCACGCGTGGGAAGGGCTGATGAACGCCAGCTCCCGCGCCTGCGTGCAGATGGCCTCGATCACGGCAGGGTTCTGGTGGCCGAGGTTCGAGCACATCAGCTGAGCCGAGAGGTCGAGGTAGCGCTTACCCGTGACGTCCCAGAAGTAGCAACCCTCCGCGCGTGTGACGTGGAGCGGCGCCCAGCCCTTCTGGTACCGCCACGTGCCGTAGGTGTACTTCGCGGTGAGCTCCGAGATATTTTGTTGCATGGAGGCCTCTCGGGTCGAATGATGTCAGAGACGATGCGATCTGTCAGGGGTGTGTTCCGCCGGGTTCGCGCACTCGCGTTGCCGGTGTCGGCCGCCCTGATGCTGACCCTGCTGACGGGGGCATTCGGGCTCGAGGCGCAGGTCAATGGCTCCACGCAAGCGGCCGCCCTGCCCGCGATCCCGACCCAACGAACGAACACGGTGCTCGATCTGCCGGACCTCGTGGTCAAGGACGGCCGGCAGCTCGCCAGCTTGCCGATGCGCTGGCACGGCAGGGATTGGATCCTGCTGGCGGGCGCGGTCGCCATCGTCGGAGTCGTCGCGGCCTTCGACCGCAGGCTTCTCGACGCGGCCCAGGCCAAGAACGCTTCGGCCGACTGGGTGACGTCGCGGCTCGAGCCGTTCGGCGGAACGGAATCGTTCGGCGTCCCCGTGGTCTTTTATCTGACCGGAGCGCTCACGCATTCGTCGCACGAGCGTCAGGTGGGCCTCGACTGCATTCTCGCTTCGGGCTTCGCCTCGGGACTGGTCACGCCGCTCATCCAGCGGGTCGGGCGCAGCCGTCCGAGCGCGGGGCAGGGAACCTACAGCTTCGACGGGGGAACGGCGGGCCATTTCCCGTCCGGGCACTCCACGCAGGCGTTCGCGCTCGCGTCGGTCATCGCGGCGTCTTACTCCTCACCCTGGGTGAAGAGCGGCGCCTACACCGTTGCGAGCGTGGTGGCGTTCGCGCGCGTGCGTCACAACGCGCACTTTCCCTCCGACGTGCTGGCAGGAGCATTGATCGGGACGGCGATCGGCTGCACGATCGTTCGCCTGAACCGTTCGAGCCGTGAGGCGTCGACTGCGCCGGGCGAGTCGCGCCGCGCGCAGATCATGCTTTTTCCGGGTTTCGACGAGCGCGGCCCATCGCTCGGCGTTCGGGCCTCCTTCTGATCATGGTCCCGTGCGACGGGGACAGCGTGAACCCGCGCACGGCTGGTGCGAGGCGGGCGAGAAGCCTCCTCGGCGCAGTCTTTCTGTTCGTGACCGGGGCGGCCCGAGCGGCCGATCAAGGGCTCACCGTGGAGCTCTTCGGGGGATCAGCCCTGCAGGCGCAGACGAAGCTCGAGGTGCGGCAGGAAGGCCAGCCGGATCTCCGCTTCACCGCACGGTGGGAGACGCACCCCTTCACCGACTCACCGTATTACTCGTGGCGCGTCGGGCTCTGGAACGGGCGGAGCGGCTGGGAGCTCCAGCTCACCCATCACAAGGCCTACCTCGGCAACCCCACCCCCGAGATCGAGCACTTCGAGATCTCGCATGGCTACAACCTGGTGACGTTCGGTCACGCCTGGCGTCTCGCGAACGGCTTCGTGGTCCGTGCGGGGGCGGGACCGGTGATCACTCATGTCGAGGCGACGATTCGCGGGCTGTACGGCACGGATTCGGGCACGACGTTCGGCGGAGGCTACGACCTGTCGGGTGCGACGGTCATGCTCGGCGTGGGGCGGACGCTTCACATCGTGGGGGGGCTGGGCGCGTCGCTCGGGGTGAACCTGAGCGGCTCGTGGGTGAAAGTGAAGATCGCCGAAGGCACCGCGACCGTACCGAACGTGGCCTTGCACGGTCAGGTCGGGCTCGGGTACACGTTCTGAGCGCGCGCGGCGGTCCTCGCGAGAACCGTTCGGAGCACAGCTCGACGCCCGTTGTCGCTCGCGCGAGCACTCTCGCTTGCAGCGAGATTCAGGTCTTGAACGGAACCGGCTAGAATCCTGGTCTGGAGAGATTGTTCATGGATCGATCGCTGGGCACGACGGGCGAGGTGTGGCTCGTGGGCGGAGCACGCACGGAAGAGGCCCGGCTGCGGGGACGCCGCCGTTTCGTCTTCGCGCTCTCCGAGAACCCGTCGGACGCCTGGAAGTCGATGTTCGAGCTGGCGTGCAAGCGCGCGGCCGGCCATCGCTGGGGTCCTGCCGAGATCTGGAACGGCGAGCTCGCCATCGAAATCCTGCTCGACGACCGCGACCACGTGCAGGCTTATCTGGCCGATCGCTTCCGGGAAGCGAGCGACTGGGTTTCACGGGGCGGCGTTCCGCGCTGAAAGAGTGCACGCCTCTCCGGCGCTGGCACAGGCGGCCCGGCATGGAACCTTCGTGCTATTTTTTGCGCGCGCCGCATGCGGCGGGAGGAAAGAAGATGCCCGCGACCACCGTGGAGACCCTGGAGTTCAAGAGCGAGCTTCGCCAGATCCTGGACATCATCACGCACTCGCTCTACTCCCATCAGGAGATCTTCCTGAGGGAGCTGCTCAGCAATGCCAGCGATGCCATCGACAAGGCCCGCTTCCAGGCGCTCACCACGCCGGAGCTGCTCGCGGGAGATTCCGATTGGAAGATCGTGCTCGTGGCGGATCCGGCCGCGGGCACCCTGACGATCTCGGACAACGGCATCGGGATGTCGCGCGCCGACGTGATCGAGAACCTGGGCACCATCGCGCGTTCGGGCACCAAGGATTTTCTCGCGAACCTGGCGCGCCAGGACGCGACGAACCGTCCCGAGCTGATCGGACAGTTCGGGGTCGGCTTCTACTCGGCATTCATGGTGGCCGACGGGGTGACGGTCGTGTCCCGGGGCGCTGGGGAAACCGAAGCCGTGAAGTGGCGCTCGGACGGTCAGGGAGAGTTCACGATCGAGCCCGCCGAACGGGCCGCGCGCGGCACCGACGTGATCCTTCACCTGAAAGAGGACAAGAAGGAATTCCTCGAGGCCTACCGCTTGAAGCAGATCGTGAAGCAGTACTCGGACTTCGTCGAGCACCCGATCGTCCTCGGGGACGACACGCTGAACTCGATGAAGGCGCTGTGGCTACGCCCGAAATCCGAGGTGACCCAGGAGGACTACAACGGCTTCTATCGCCAGGTGTCGGGGGATTTCGAGGACCCCGCCAAGGTGATCCACACCAGCGTGGAAGGGACCCTCGAGTTCAAGGAGCTGCTGTTCATCCCGGCGCGCAGCCCCTTCGACATGAAGTTCGGCGAGCCGAAGTGGGGGCCGCGGCTCTACATCCGCCGCATCCTCGTCATGGATCACTGCGAGGCCTTGCTGCCGCCGTACCTGCGCTTCATCCGGGGCGTCGTGGATTGCGCGGACCTGCCGCTGAACGTCTCGCGGGAGATGCTGCAGCACAACCCGCTGCTCGACACCATCCAGAAGAATGTCGTGAAGAACGTGCTGAAGGCGCTCGGGGAGATGAAGACCGACGAGTACGAGAAGTACGTCACCTTCTATCGCGAGCTGGGGAGCGTGCTGAAGGAAGGCGTGGCGCGCGACCGCGCCAACCGCGACGCCATCGCCGATCTCCTGCTCTTCGAATCCCTGAAGACCGAGCGGGGAAGCCTCACGAGCCTGGCCCAGTACATCGAGAAGATGCCCGAGGATCAGAAGGAGATCTACTTTCTCACCGGCGAGAGCCGCACCATGGTGGAGCGCGCGCCGTACCTCGAGGTCTTCAAGGAGAAGGGCTGGGACGTTCTCCTGCTCACCGATCCGATCGACGAGTTCGTCCTGCCCTCGCTCACGGAGTACAAGGGCAAGACCTTGAAGGCGGCGGACCGCTCCGATTCGCTGGCGGGCGCCGAAGAGAACGCGCCCGCGAAGGAGCAGGAGGAGAAGTTCCAGCCGCTCTTCGTGAAGCTGACGGGGGCGCTCGACGGCGTGAAAGAGATCCGGCTCTCCCGCCGCCTGAAGGAGAGCGCCTCCTGCCTGGTGAGCGACGAGGGAGCCATGGGCGCGAACCTCGAGCGGCTGATGGCGCGCGCAGGGCGTGCGGACGAGGTGGGTGTGTCCGAGAGGATCCTGGAGCTGAACGGCACGCACCCCGCGGTGCAGGGCCTGCTGGAGCTGTACGAGCGGGCTCCCGAGGACGCGCGCGTGGTGAGCCATGCGCGGCTGCTCCACGAGGAGGCCGTGATCGCCGAGGGCTCGCGCGTGAAGGATCCGGCGGAGCTGGCGCGCCTCATCAACGAGCTGCTGGTGCGGGACGCGCGGGGCTGAACGAGATCGAACGCTCGCTGAGTGCGGGCTGGCATATTCTTCTTCCGGGTCTGCCGCGACGCGGCGGGCGCGAACAACAGAAAACAGGAGGTCGACACATGAAACGACACATCCCGGCTGCATCCTTGCTGGCCATCACCCTTCTTCTCTCCGGCTCGGCATTTGCGCAGGAGCGCAAGCCCGCCAGCCCGCGCGGCACCGCCGCCACGCAGGTGGGCGGCAAGTGGGGAACCGAGAAGGAGCCCCGCTACAGCGGCGGCAAGTGGATCGAGGTCGACTACGGCCGGCCCATCAAACGCGGCCGTGAGTCGGTATTCGGCACCGGTGCCGAA